>CAZIBK010000021.1:0-14346 GCA_964537125.1 uncultured Oscillospiraceae bacterium | reverse complement strand
TTTTAAGGAAGTATGCGTACCGCCGTGCCGGGGTTGGTGATGTCGAAAAGCGCTTCGACGTCCTCGTTGAACATACGGATGCAGCCGTTTGACGCGGCGGTTCCGATGGAGGAGGGGTCGTTTGTGCCGTGGATACCGTAGCCGCGGATGGAAAGCCCCAGCCAGCGTGTGCCGTAGGGTCCGCCGGGGTCAAGCTGTTTGTTTATGACCTCAAAAACACCTATGGGCGTAGGTGTTTCCTCCTTGCCTGTTGCGATCGGGTATTCGGCGACAGCCAATCCCTCGCGGTAGACCGTGAGAGATTTTGCGCCGATATTGACTACAATCTCTATTCTGAGCGGGTTTTTGGGTATGCAGAGAACCTGACATGGCTGAAGGCTTTCGGTAAGTCCGGGGTTTGAGGCAAATATTTCCTCGGGCGTTATTTCAAAGCCTTGGGCAACGGTATATACGCTGTCGCCCTTACGCACCACATAGAAGTTGCCGCTTTCGCACTCAAAGGGAAGGGGCGCAATCTGACCGATACAGATTATCTGACCAATCTGAAGATTTTCGGGATCTATGTCGGGATTTAAAAGAAGAAGGTCGTCAACGGGGACAGAGAAGCGGCGAGCTATGGAGGCGAGGGTATCGCCCTTTCGTATTTCATAGGGAGAGTTTCCTATCGGACAGCTCATAATAGCCTCCATTCAGCCGCCCCGTGCCGGCGCAGGAAATAATTAAATTCAATCTCCCGCCCCGGGGCGGGGAATGGCAAGAGATTATCGCGTATTCGCGTTTTGCGATATGCGGGCGAAAATAGCGCACACACGGATTTAACCCTGCCGGAGGATAACGTGAAAGGGACTTTCATGCTGTCACCTCCATATCCGTTCCGACGGGAACAGAGTTAAAAAGAGTGAGCATTGATTTATCGTCCGTCACGATAAAGATACCCGACGAGCCGCTCATGCGGCTCTGCCCCCGTATGCCTATGTCGTTGGGCGAGAACAAAAGCTCCTTTGCGCCTTCGAGGGAGCCTGATTCAAGTCTCTTTTTGGTGAGAACATAGGATGACGGAACAAGGACGCTGTCGCTTTCAAGGCGTGAAGGAAAGGTCTTGGTGCTGCCGTCTGCGGCGATTAGCTCTATTCCGCTCCCATCGCTTGATATTTTCATGCAGACAGGCGACGGGGCGATGGGAATGCAAAGTATGATGCCGTCAAATATGTTCTCGGGTCTGACGCCTATGTTTGCCGCCATCAGCTCCTCCGCGTCGATATTGAACCTTTGCGAGATGGAAAAAAAGGTGTCGCCCTCCCTTGTGATATAGTAATTTGTCGTGCGGCACTGAGGGTACTGCTCCGCGGGAAGGGGTACGCATATGCGCTGCCCGACATTGAGATTGTAGGGGTTGAGATTGACGTTTGCCGCGACTATCGCTTCGACGCTTGAACCGTAGCTTAAGGCTATGTTATATAACGTGTCGCCCTCGCGCACGAGGTACGGAAGCGAAAAGGAGGGGCATTTATTGTTTTTTCCGCAAAAGGGCATAAATAATCATTCCTTTCGCTATATTGTATGCACAGGCGGGTTTTTCGGTGAAAGGGCTTGCTTTAGGCGCGCAATAGGTTGTATAATATTATGTATAAGGGGGATTAAAAATGGCTTATTTTGAACGCGACGAAATACGAGATCTTCTCAAAAGCGTGGCAGAGGGCGAAATTGACGCAGATACCGCGATGCTTAAGCTCAGGATGCAGCCC
Source organism: uncultured Oscillospiraceae bacterium (assembly GCA_964537125.1). Taxonomy (GTDB): domain Bacteria; phylum Bacillota; class Clostridia; order UMGS1883; family UMGS1883; genus CAZIBK01. Next base: position 12,601 of record CAZIBK010000021.1, on the reverse strand, counting down.
TTTGAGGATTTGGGCTTTGCAAAGGTGGATTATCACCGTTCGCTGCGGCAGGGGAGGAGCGAGGTTATATACGGCGCCGGAAAGACGGCGGAGCAGATAGCCGCAATTGCGGAGAGCATGATAAAAACGGGGCAGAAAAGGGTGCTGATAACGCGAATAGACCCCGATAAGGCGGAAAAGGTGAAAGAAAGCGCGGATATTGAATATTATCCCGACGCGCGTTTCGCCCTGATAGGCGGAATGCCCGAAGAAAGAAAGGGAAAAGTGGTCGTCGCAACGGGAGGCACCGGAGACATACCCGTTGCGGAGGAGGCGGCGCTTACGGCGGAGGCGTTCGGAAGCAATGTGGTGCGGCTTTATGATGTGGGCGTGGCGGGAATACACCGTCTGCTGTCACACAATGACGACATTATGAGCGCGAGGGCGATAGTCGCCGTCGCGGGAATGGAGGGCGCGCTTGCAAGCGTCATAGGCGGACTTGCGGACTGCCCGGTGATAGCCGTTCCCACAAGCGTGGGGTACGGAGCGTCCTTCGGCGGACTGTCGGCGCTTTTGTCGATGCTGAACTCCTGCGCAAGCGGTGTGTCGGTGGTGAATATCGACAACGGCTTCGGCGCGGGATATCTGGCAAGCATGATAAACAATTAAGGGGAGAAAAAGGATGAAAACATTATATCTTGACTGTTCCATGGGCGCGGCGGGGGATATGCTGCTTTCGGCTCTTGTTGAGCTTACGGATGATCCCGACGCATTTATTGACAGACTGAACTCCTTGGGAATACCCGGTGCGGAATATATAAAAACCTCAGCCGTAAAATGCGGAATTACGGGAACGCATATCGATGTGAGGATTGAAACAAGGGAGCATCATCACCACCACAGCTCTCTTCGCGACATGGAGGAGGTTATAGAAAAGCTCCCCGTAAGCGGAAAAACGCGGGATAAGGCGATATCGGCATTCCGCCTTATCGCCGAGGCGGAAAGCAGCGTACACGGAAGAGCTGTAGAGGAGATACACTTTCACGAGGTGGGGACTGCAGACGCGGTTGCCGATGTAGTGGGGGTCTGCCTTGCGATGGAGGAAATAGGGGCGGAAAAAATCGCGGCGTCAAGGGTGCATGTGGGAAGCGGCACGGTGAAATGCGCCCACGGAATTTTGCCTGTTCCCGCGCCCGCAACGGCGTATATTCTCAGAGGCATTCCCATATACGGCGGAAGGATAGACGGCGAATTATGCACGCCTACGGGCGCGGCGCTTTTAAAGACCTTTGTATCCGATTTCGGCGATATGCCGGCAATGAGGGTGACCAAAATCGGCTGCGGCATGGGTACGAAGGATTTTGAGGCGGCAAACTGCCTGCGCGCGATGCTCGGAGAAAGCGAGGGCGGCGCGGAGGAAATAGTTGAGCTTGCCTGCAATATCGACGACATGACCGCCGAGGAAATAGGCTTTGCCGTTGAAATGCTTTCGGAGGGCGGCGCAAGGGATGTGTACACCGCGCCGATATATATGAAAAAGAACCGCCCGGGAACACTTCTGAACGTTATTTGCGGTAAAGAGGATAAAGAAAAGCTTCTGTCGCTGATATTCAATCACACCTCTACAATAGGGGTGAGAGAATATGTCTGCGGAAGATATACATTGAGGCGCGAAGAGCTGACAAAGGACACGCCCTACGGTAAAATCCGCGTGAAGCGCTCCTTTGGCTACGGGACGGAAAAGGAGAAGCCGGAATATGAGGATATTGCCCGTATTGCCAAGGATAAGGACATTTCTATAGCTGAAGTAAAGAAAAATTTATAAAGAAAATACAGAAAACCTATTGACAAAGTATGCTTTGCGTGCTATATTATTGATAATTTAAAAAACCTATTGACAAGGTGATGGGAAAAGTGATAAAGTCATACATAAACATAAGTGTGATGTGTATGCGCAGAATGTTCTGCGCCGCTTTGTCAACCCGTCTCCCGTTATTTGGATAGTTTTCGGAAAACTGCGGGCAGGAGGCGGAATCCTGCCCGTTATTTTTTGAAAACGGAGGTCTGCAAATGATTGAAATCAGAAATCTGAAAAAGGTCTTTCGGACGTCAAACGGTCCGATAGTAGCTCTTAACGACATAAACCTTACAATACATGACGGCGAGATTTACGGTATTATCGGTCTTTCGGGCGCCGGAAAAAGCACCCTTGTGCGCTGTATAAATCTTTTGGAGCGCCCGACAGAGGGCAGCGTGCTGCTTGACGGCAAAGATTTGATGAAGCTGAAAAAGAAGGAGCTGCTTGAAACACGCCGCAGCGTAGGCATGATATTTCAGGGCTTCAATCTCCTTGCCCAGAGGAACGTATTGCAGAACGTCTGCTATCCGCTTGAAATAGCGGGCGTAAAAAAAGCGGACGCAAAGGCGCGGGCGAGGGAGCTTATAAAGCTTGTCGGGCTTGAGGACAGGGAAAAATCCTATCCGTCGCAGCTTTCGGGCGGGCAGAAGCAGAGGGTTGCCATAGCGCGCTCTCTCGCAACGGGTCCGAAATACCTGCTCTGCGATGAGGCGACCAGCGCCCTTGACCCGAATACGACACAGTCAATATTGGCGCTTTTAAAGGAAATAAACAAAAATCTCGGCGTTACGATTGTTGTGATAACCCATGAGATGAAGGTCATAGACAGCATATGCGACCGCGTTGCGGTAATTGACAACAGCCGCATAGCGGAGGAAGGCTCCGTGAGCGAAATATTTACAAGCCCAAGGTCGGATATTGCGAAAAGACTTATCATTCCTCAGGCAAAGGCGGCGGAGAAGATAGACGGCGGAAGCCGCCTCCGCATAGTCTTTAACGGGGAGTCAAGCACGGAGCCCGTTATAGCAAACCTTGTGATAGAATGCGGCGTTCCGGTAAACATACTTTTCGCCGATACAAAGGACATAGACGGCAAGGCATACGGTCAGATACTTATAGGGCTGCCGGATAATTCCCGTCAGGCGGAAAGGGTGCTTATGTACCTTGACGAAAAGGGAATCAAGTATTCTAAGGAGGTGTAGGATATGTTCTCGGATCTTTTTTATCAGCTCCTTGACAAAAACCTTATCCAGCTCGGTATCTGGGAGACGGTATATATGACGGTTCTTTCGACCGCGATATCATATATTATAGGTCTTCCGCTGGGAATAATCCTGTCTGTAACGGACAAGGACGGCATAGCGCCGGTTTCATGGCTGAACAGAGTACTCGGTGTAATAGTGAATATTTTCCGAAGCATACCCTTTGTAATACTTATGGTGGCAATGCTTCCCGTGGCAAAATTTATAGTAGGGACGAGCATCGGCAACAAGGCGATGATAGTCATGCTTGTTATCGCCGCCGCGCCGTATGTGGCAAGAATGGTTGAGTCCTCCATAAAGGAGGTTGACAAGGGCGTTATAGAAGCGGCTCAGTCCATGGGAACGCCCTCCTTCAAGATAGTCACAAAGGTGCTTGTGCCGGAGTCAAAGCCCTCGCTTATAACCGGAGCCGTTATTTCAATGGTAACTATATTGGGCTATTCGGCAATGGCGGCAACCATCGGCGGAACGGGACTCGGTCAGATAGCCGTAATATACGGTCATCAGCGCTCGAAAAACGATATAATCTGGGTGTGCGTTGTGCTGACGGTTCTGATAGTTCAGATAATACAGGAGGTCGGAATGTTTATTGCGCATAAGACCGACCACCGCATTAACAAATAAATTTAATTTAGCCGAAAGGCGGTTAAAAATATTTTTAAAGGAGAAAAAACATTATGAAAAAGACACTTGCAATTTTACTTGCGCTTGTACTGGCTGTATCCGTATTTGCTCTTGCCGGATGCGGAGACACACAGACGGAAGAACCGGCAACGGAGGCAACCTCGGTTGAGCTTGAACCCCTCGTAGTAGGCGCTTCGGCTACGCCTCACGCGGAAATCCTCGAACAGGTTAAGGACGCTCTTGCGGAGGAAGGCTATGACCTTCAGATAGTAGTTTATGACGACTACATCCTTCCCAACACAGCTCTTGCCGACGGCGAGCTTGACGCTAACTATTTCCAGCACACACCTTACCTTGTAACCTTCAACGAGGAGAACGGCACAGATCTTTCCGCCGCCGCGCTCATTCACTATGAACCCTTCGGCGTTTACGGCAACGGCGTAACAGACCTTTCCGCTCTTGCGGAGGGCGCTTCCATTGTTATCCCCGCTGACGGCAGCAACGAGACAAGAGCTCTTCTTCTCCTTGCGCAGGAGGGTCTTATCGACCTCCCCGAAGGCGCTAACGCGACAGACGGCGTAACAACTCTTGACGTTGTTGACGACCACGGCTACAAGATTACGGCGGTTTCAGCCGAAACGGTTGCGGCTCAGCTCGCAAACAGCGACGAGGGCTCCATCGCGGTTATCAACGGCAACTATGCGCTTGCGGCAGGTCTTGACATTGCCGACGCTCTTGCGGTTGAGGACGCTTCCGGCGATGCGGCTCAGACATATGCAAATGTAATCGCAGTTAGAACGGGCGAGGAGAACTCCGCTAAGACGCAGGCTCTTGTAAACGCACTTCAGACAGACGCTGTAAAGCAGTATATCGCGGATACATACAACGGTGCGGTTGTGGCGATATTCTGATTGTAAATTTTAAGCTTAAAATTTAAAGAAAACCCCGATTGCGCCCAAGTCCGCAGTCGGGGTTTAAGTTACCGCATTTTTTTATCGATATAGTCAGTTTTAATAAGCGATGGGATAATCCGCCCGGAAGATTTATCGATTATCATTTTCTCAAATCGGGGCGCGTCCTCAATTCTGACACAGACGATAAACTCCGCGCTGTCGGTATAGAGAATGTCCCGAAGGAGGTAATCGCCGCTTTCGCAAATGGCGTACTGCATTGAGCCGAGAGACGAATAATCGCACTTGACGCTGTAAATATTACAGAAAAGGCGCTCTATACGTTCCGCCGCGTCAACACCTATTTTTGCGCCCTTCGTGTAGGCGCGTACCAATCCGCCCGCGCCGAGAAGTATTCCCCCGAAGTAGCGCGTCACGACTACGGCGACGTCGGTAAGATTTTCCTTGCGGAGAACGTCAAGAACGGGGAGACCCGCGGTTCCCGCAGGCTCGCCGTCGTCCGAGTAGCGCATGATATTATTATCCCTCAGAATATACGCGTAGACGTTGTGAGAAGCATCGCGGTGACGCGCGCGGACGGCGTTGATAAAGCCTGTTGCCTCCTCCTCGCTCACCGCGGGGCGGCAGTAGCCTATAAAGCGTGATTTGCGTTCGATAAATTCGGCGGAAGCGGATTTTTTTACTGTTTTGTAATTTGAGGACATACTTTTTATCCTTTCACGATATATTTTTCGAGTTTCCCTCGGAGAATACCGTCGGCAAGAAGGTCAAGCCTTATACCGCCGTCCTCGTAGCTTTCGGAATATATTACCTCTCCGTCATGGAGAAGGGCGGCAGTCTTTGAATCGGAATATGGGATGAGGACTTCTATGCGGCGCTTTTTGCCGGGGAGCGCGTCGGCTATTTTTTCAACAAGCATGTCTATTCCCTCGCCTGTTTTGGCGCTTACCGACACATAATCGGTATATCCGCCCTCGGGGCGCGGGGAGAGGCGGGGAGCGATATCGCATTTGTTGAAAACGGCAATTATGCGCTCAGCCTTACAGCCGAGAGAAGAAATAAGAGAGTCCACAACCCTGATGTTCTGCTGCATGTTTGGGTCGGAAGAATCGATTACATGAAGGATTACGTCGGCGTCTACCGTCTCATCAAGGGTGGAGCGGAATGCCTTTATGAGGTGATGCGGAAGCTTTCGGATAAAGCCGACGGTGTCTATCAGCATTGCGCTGCGGCCGTCGGGAAGAGCTATCGCCCGTGAGGTGGGGTCGAGAGTTGCAAAAAGCAGGTTTTCCGCATATACTTCATCGGAGGCGGTAAGCGCGTTAAGAAGGGAGCTTTTGCCGGCGTTTGTATAGCCTGCAAGGACGACCGTTTGCACGCCGTCCTTATCCCGCCGAGAGCGAAGAAGCGTGCGGTGGCGGTCGATATCGGCAAGCTCCTCCTCGAGATATTCTATGCGGCGGCGGATGTGGCGGCGGTCGCTTTCAAGCTTTGTTTCGCCGGGACCGCGTGTGCCTATGCCTCCGCCGAGACGGGAAAGAGCCTCGCCCATACCGGTCAGGCGGGGAAGGCGGTATTTCAGCTGTGCAAGCTCGACCTGAAGCTTGCCCTCCCTTGAACGCGCGCGGAGGGCAAAAATGTCAAGTATAAGGGCGCTGCGGTCTATAGTGCGGCAGGAGGTAAATTCCTCGATATTCCGTATCTGCATACCCGTGAGCTCGTCGTCAAAAACGATGAGATCGGCGTTGAGAGCCTTGACGGCAAGGCTCAGCTCCTCAAGCTTTCCCTCACCGAAATATGCTTTATTTTCGGGTTTTTCACGGTTTTGAACCATTGTGCCGACAACGACTGCTCCCGCCGATTCGCAAAGAAGCTTTAATTCTTCCATTGATTCGTCTGTGGTGTCATTGAGCGTATCGCGGCAGCCTGTGTGTACGCCGCATATTATGGCGCGGCTGAGTGTTTCTTCGGTTGATGTCATAGGGGAAAAATCTCCTTTCCGGGTTATAAATCTATTATACATATTGCAGGGGCGGTTTGCAAGCAAAAAGAAAATCCGCTGCATTTAAACCGTTGATTTTGTTATAAAGGCGTGATATACTACTTGTATGATAAAATATGTCGATATTATGTTCCTGAAGGGATTGATTTATATTGAGAAAAATAATTAAGACAGCTTTTTTGTGCTGTGTGTGCGCATTGGCGCTCTCGGCGTGCGGCAGCGGCGACGCGGTGCCGAAGGGGAGCGTTGCCTCGGGTATAGATATAGGGAAAATGACGCGTTCGGAAGCGGTGACCGCCCTCTCAAAGGCGGAGCTTGGCGCGGAGGAATCGGTCACGGTAAAGACCGATATATACACGCTTGTGTTCACCGCAGGAGAGGTCGGCGCCGAATATAACGCGGAGGAAACAGTTGACGAAATAATGGCGTATAAGCGCGGATTATTTGCAAAGATTAAATCAAACTTTGTAAAGACCGAATATGACATGGCGGTTGATATAGACTCTCAGATGCTTGATAATGCCGTCGCAAACAAAATGTACGGCGTGGAGCGCCCGGTTTCGCAGCTGTCCTATGAATTGACGGACAGCGGAATAAGCGTTACGAACGGGCTTTCGGGAATCAGCCTGAGCCGTGAAAGGGTCGCCGAGGCGCTGCAAACTCAGTTCGGAAAGCCTGCCGAAAAGCGCGAGGCCGCCGAGATAGAAATTGACAAAATTTTACCCGATGAGGTGGATAAAGACGCATTTTTATCACAGTTTCAGTCGGAGGCGAGGGAGGCGTGCTATGTCCGCTATCCCGACGGGTCGATAGAGGTTTCCGAGGGGCAGACGGGAATCAGCTTTGATTTGGAGAGCGCGAAGAACGTTATGCTTTCTCATACCGCGGAGGGTGAAAATTATCTGATACCTGCGACCGTTACGGTTCCGACATACACCAAAGAGCAGCTTGAATCATGCCTTTTTGCGGACACCCTGGCAACGTATTCCACAAATTTTTCGTCAAGCGCGTCAAACAGAGCGGACAATATAGCTCTTGCCGCAAGCAAGATAAATAATATTGTACTCATGCCGGGGGATACCTTCTCCTTTAACGACGCCCTCGGCGAGAGAACAATCGCAAACGGCTACAAGGTTGCCCACGCATATGCGGCGGGTCAGGTCGTGGATCAGGTCGGCGGAGGCATATGTCAGGTATCGAGTACGCTGTACAATACAGTGCTTTTGTCAAATCTGATGATTGTCGAGAGAAGGAGCCACCAGATGACGGTGTCGTATGTTCCGTTGGGGCGCGATGCGACGGTCAACTGGGGAACGCAGGATTTTAAATTCAACAACAACACATATTTCCCCGTGAAAATAACGGCTTATACCTCAGGCAAAAACGTATATGTTTCTATTGTGGGAACAAAGCCCGATAAAACGCTGAAGGTAGATATAGAAACCGAAACGGTGTCCACGACAGAGCCTCCGGTCAAGACGGAGGAGGATCCGACCATGTATGTCGGCGAGACGAAGGTCACGCAGAACGGCTCGAAAGGATATGTTGTAGACGCATACCGCGTGGTTTATTCCAACGGGCAGGAGGTATCGAGGGAAAAGCTTAAGCGCAGCACATACAACGCTACCGCCACCGTTACAAAGGTGGGGACGATGCCGCGCCCGACAGATCCTCCGGCTCCGGTCGGCGAAGTATTTTTTACAGGAACAGGAGAAAGCTAAATGGCAAAGAAGAAGGAATACGGAGATCAGAGCATCGTTGCGCTGAAGGGCCCCGACAAGGTGCGCAAGCGCCCGGGAGTTATTTTCGGCTCCGACGGAATAGACGGCTGTGAGCACAGTATTTTTGAGATAATTTCAAATTCAATAGACGAGGCAAAGGAAGGCTTCGGCAAGGTCATTGAGGTGGCTTATTTTAAGGATGGCAGCATTGAGGTAAAGGATTACGGGCGCGGCATCCCCGTAGGCTGGAACGAAAAAGAGGGGCGCTACAACTGGGAGCTGGTGTTCTGCGAGCTGTACGCCGGAGGCAAGTATGAAAAGGGCGACAACGAGAGCTATCTTTATTCGCTCGGGCTTAACGGACTCGGTCTTTGCGCAACGCAGTTTGCGGCGGAATATATGGACGTCGTCATAAACCGCGACGGATACGAGCACAAGCTGTATTTTGAAAAGGGCGAAAACGTGGGCGGACTTTACAAGGAGGAGAAGAAGTACCGCCATACGGGAACGACTATAAAATGGAGACCCGACTCAAAAGTCTTTACCGATATCGATGTGCCGCTTGTATATTTCCAAGAGACGCTTAAGCGTCAGGCGGTGGTAAACTCGGGAATACTTTTTAAGCTTGATTATATGGGCGAAAGGTACGAGTACAGCTACGAAAACGGTATAGTTGACTATGTGAATGAGCTTTGCGGGGAAAAGAAATTCACGGACACATATTTCTCCGAGGGAGAGAGAGTGGGCAGAGACCGCGCCGACATGGACGATTATAAGGTCAAGATTTCCGCGGCGTTCTGCTTTTCAAACGATGTGAACGTGATTGAGTATTATCACAATTCGAGCTTTCTCGAACACGGAGGCTCCCCCGACAAGGCGGCAAGGAGCGCTTTTGTTTCGGCGATAGACGCGTTTATCAAGCAGGAAAACAAATATACAAAGAACGAAAGCAAAATAACCTTTAACGATGTTTCGGACAGTCTTGTCCTGGTGACGAACTGCTTTTCCACGGTTGTAAGCTATGAAAATCAGACGAAGAAAAGCATTACAAACAAGTTTATACAGGAGGCGATGACGGAATTTCTGCGCCATATGCTGGAGGTTTACTTTATCGAGAACCGCGCGGAGGCGCTGAGAATTGCCGACCAGGTGCTTTTGAACAAGCGAAGCCGCGAGACTGCGGAGAAAACAAGGGCAAATCTCAAAAAGAAGCTCACCGGAAACATTGACATAACAAACAGAATACAGAAGTTTGTGGATTGCAGAAGCAAGGATGTGACAAAGCGCGAGGTCTATATCGTTGAGGGCGACAGCGCAATGGGCGCCTGCAAGCTGGGGCGCGACAGCGAGTTTCAGGCGATAATGCCCGTAAGAGGAAAGATTCTGAATTGCCTTAAGGCGGATTTTGAAAAAATATTCAAAAGCGAGATAATAACCGACCTTGTAAAGGTGTTGGGCTGCGGGGTAGAGGTAAAGTCGAAGCACAACAAGGATCTCAATTCCTTTTCCCTTGAAAACCTGCGCTGGGCAAAGGTTATCATATGCACGGATGCGGACGTTGACGGATTCCAGATAAGGACGCTGATACTGACTATGATTTACCGCCTTATGCCTACGCTTATCGATGAGCACAAGGTGTTTATCGCGGAATCGCCGCTTTTTGAAATAACCTGCAAGGATGATACCTACTTTGCGTACAGTGAAAAGGAAAAGGCGGAAATCCTTGAAGGGCTTGAAGGCAAAAAGGTTACGATACAGCGCTCCAAGGGACTGGGTGAAAACCAGCCCGACATGATGTGGCAGACTACGATGAATCCCGAAACGCGGCGGCTGATACTTGTTACCCCCGATGAAGCGGATGCGACAAGCAGAATGTTCGACCTTTTGCTCGGAGATAATTTGCAGGGCAGAAAGGAGTATATTGCAAAGTTCGGGAAGAATTATCTTGAAATGATTGATGTGTCATAACTTGTGTCATAATTTTGAAATAATTGCTTGACAAATATGTAATAAGATTGTAGAATAAAACAAATATATTAGCTTCAGGGGATGATTTTTTGAATAACGAAGAAAAAACCATGGATAAAATAGTTGCGCTCTGTAAGAGCCGCGGCTATGTTTATCCGGGCAGCGATATATACGGCGGACTTGCGAACACTTGGGATTACGGTCCATTGGGTGTTGAGTTCAAGAACAATGTGAAAAAGGCGTGGTGGAAGAAGTTTGTGCAGGAGTCGCCCTACAATGTAGGTCTTGACAGCGCAATACTTATGAACCCCGAAACATGGGTTGCTTCCGGGCATGTCGGCGGATTTTCGGATCCGCTGATGGACTGCAAGGAGTGTAAGTCCCGTTTCCGCGCGGACAAGCTCATTGAGGATTTCTGCACGGAAAAGGGCGAGCCGCAGACGGTTGACGGATGGTCAAACGAAAAGATGATCGCGTATATCGAGGAAAACAACATTTGCTGCCCAAAGTGCGGAAAGCATAATTTTACGGATATAAGAAAGTTTAACCTCATGTTCAAGACCTTTCAGGGCGTTACAGAGGATGCGAAAAACGAAATATTCCTTCGCCCGGAAACGGCGCAGGGCATTTTCGTAAACTTCAAGAATATTCAGAGAACTACAAGGAAAAAGGTTCCCTTCGGCGTAGGTCAGGTGGGAAAATCCTTCCGAAACGAAATAACACCCGGAAACTTTACCTTCAGAACGCGGGAGTTTGAGCAGATGGAGCTTGAGTTCTTCTGCAAGCCGGGAACCGATATGGAATGGTTCCTCTATTGGAAGGATTACTGCAAGAGCTTCCTTCTTTCCCTCGGCATAAAGGAAGAAAATATCCGTCTGCGCGACCATTCAAAGGAGGAATTGAGCCATTACTCAAACGCGACTACGGATATTGAGTTCCTCTTCCCCTTCGGCTGGGGCGAGCTTTGGGGCATAGCCGACAGAACGGACTTTGACCTCACGCAGCATATGAACCATTCGGGCGAGAACATGGAGTACATGGATCCGTCTACAAACGAGAAATACATCCCCTATGTTATAGAGCCGTCCCTCGGAGCGGACAGAGTTGCCCTTGCATTCCTCTGCGACGCATATGACGAGGAGCAGGTCGGCGAGGGCGACACGAGAGTTGTTTTAAGGCTTTCGCCTGTGCTTGCGCCCGTAAAGGCTGCGGTGCTTCCGCTCTCAAAGAAGCTCTCCGACAGGGCAATGGAGGTTTACAACGCTCTTATAAAGAAATACGCCTGCGACTATGACGACGCGGGTTCCATAGGCAAGCGTTACCGCCGTCAGGATGAGATAGGCACGCCTATATGCATTACGGTTGACTTTGACACCCTTGAGGACGGCTGCGTAACTATCCGTGAACGTGATACGATGGAGCAGACAAGAGTTAAGATCGACGAGCTTGACGCGTACATCGCAAAGATGGTTGAATTTTAAGGGAATCATTCGGAGCTTCTTAAATAAATGTCATGACCGGGAGGAAAAGATTATGAAAACAGTTGTGCTTGCCGCAGGGTACGCGACAAGATTGTATCCTTTGACGGAAAATTTCCCGAAGCCGCTTTTAGAGGTGAACGGGAAGAGCATTCTTGACTATCTTCTCGAGGATATTGATGAAATCGATGAGATAGACGAGCATGTTGTCGTTTCCAACGGAAAATTTGCTCACATTTTTGAAAAATGGGCAGCCGAGTCAAATTTAAAAAAGAAGATAACGGTTTTAAACGACGGCACTATGTCTAACGAGACAAGGCTCGGCGCGGTTAAGGATATCGTGTTTGCCATAGACACGCTCGGCATAGACGAGGACATCCTTGTCATAGCGGGGGACAATCTGCTTGATTTTTCTATGAGCAGGTTTGTGGAGTTCGCTCATGAAAAGAATGCCAGCGCGGTTATGGTGAATTTTGAGGAAAACATTGACGAACTGAGAAGGTGCGGCGTTATGGTGCCTGACGAAAGTATGCGCATCATCTCAATGGAGGAAAAGCCGCAAAATCCTAAGAGCAACTGGTGCGTGGGTCCGTTTTATTATTACAGGCGGGAAGACCTGAAATTTATTAAGCAGGGCATAGAGGAGGGCTGCGGCGTTGACGCCCCCGGCTCGCTGGTTTGCTATCTCTGCGAAAAGATTCCGGTTTATGCGATGGAAATGCCGGGAAAGCGCTATGATATAGGCGGCTTTGACAGCTATGAAGAGGTCAAGAGGGTATATAAGGGAATAGCAAAATA
>CAZIBK010000020.1:0-14387 GCA_964537125.1 uncultured Oscillospiraceae bacterium | reverse complement strand
TGAGGGGAACAATGGTTCCTCCCTTTTTTAAGGAGTAGATGTATATGGATACGACTGTATGCGCTCTGTCAACTCCCCGCGGAAAGGGCGGCATAGCCGTCATAAGGGTGAGCGGTGAGGACGCCTTTAAAATTACAAAAAAAATTTTCGTTTCAAAAAAAGACATTGAAAAACAAAACGGCTATACCGTTTTGTTCGGCTCCGTATACGACGGAGATCGGAAGGTAGACGAGGTGTTGGTTTCTGTTTTCCGCGCTCCCCATTCCTATACGGGTGAGAACGTATGCGAAATAAGCTGCCACGGCGGAATACTTGTGTCGGAGCGGATAATTGACCTTCTTATAAAAAGCGGAGCCGAACCGGCGCAGCGGGGCGAATTTACGAAAAGAGCCTTTATGAACGGCAAAATGTCCCTTACACGGGCGGAGGCAGTAAAGGATATAATCGAAGCGGAGACTGTTCCCGCCCTTTATGCGGCGCAGTCGCGTCTTCAGGGAGGACTAAGTCAAAAAATCCTTTTAATAAGGGATAAAATTATTAAGCTTTTAGCTATGATACAGGTCTCCACAGACTTTCCCGATGAGGATATCGACGCCTTCGCGGACGGAAAGCTGTGCGATTTGATTGACGAATATATAAACGAGCTTGAGGAAATATTGAAAACCGCCGTCAGGGGAATATTTCTTTCAAGCGGCGCGCGCTGCGCCATTGCGGGCGTTCCCAACACGGGGAAAAGCTCTCTTTTAAATGCCCTTTTGGGCGAAGAAAAAGCCATAGTTACGCCTATTGCGGGAACAACGAGGGACTGCGTTGAGGGCAGGCGCGTCTTAGGCGGCGTTACGGTAAACTTTTTTGACACGGCAGGCATAAGGGAAACGGAGGATGTTATCGAAAAAATCGGCGTAGATAAGGCAAAAAATATTTTAAACGAGGCTGATTTTGTAATATTTGTAACCGAAAGCGGCAGGAGCCTGAACGAGGAGGAAAAATCAATACTTGATGAAATAAAGGATAAAATCTGTATAAAGGCGCTTAATAAATGCGACCTTTTTGAAGAAAAACGCGAAGGATATATAAGCATAAGCGCGAAGAAAGCTATCGGATTGGACGCTTTGAAGGCTGAAATTGAGGAAATACTGCAAAGCGGCGCGGGCGACGGAGCGATGATTGCGAACGAGCGGCAGAGAAGCGCCGCAGCCGCCGCGCTCGAAGCGCTCAAAAGAGCAAAAAAGACCCTTCAGGACGGATTTTTTTCGGATTTGTCGGTCATCGACATAACGGAATGTGCGTCATATCTCGGCGAGGTTGACGGTATGAGCGTAAACGACGAGGTTGTCGACAGAATATTCAGCGAATTTTGCCTCGGAAAATGACGGTATTTTGCGGAAAAATGACGGCATTTTGACGGGAAAAGGATGGTGCTATGCATGGAAAAGATTGATTTTGACGCGGCAGTGATAGGAGGAGGACACGCGGGCTGTGAAGCGGCTCTCGCCTGCGCCCGACTCGGCTGCGAAACTATCATGTTTACAATAAATCTGGATGCTGTAGGCAATATGCCATGTAATCCCAGTATCGGCGGTACCGCGAAGGGGCATCTTGTGCGCGAGATTGACGCCCTCGGCGGAGAGATGGGTAAGCTGGCGGACAGAACACTAATTCAGTCGCGTATGCTGAATACGGGAAAGGGTCCCGCGGTTCATTCGCTCCGCGCTCAGATTGACAGAGCGGAATACAGAATTGAAATGAAGCGCACCTTGGAGGAAACGAAAAATCTGTCGGTTCGCCAGGCGGAGGTCAAGGAAATAAAAAAGACCGAGGGCGGATTTGAGCTTTTAATTCACACGGGGATAAAATATTTTGCGAAAGCCGTAATAATAGCTACGGGAACATACCTTGAAGGAAAAATAATAATAGGTCAGACGTCGTATGACGGCGGGCCTGACGGAATGTTTCCCTCAAAGGGACTTTCGGAGTCTCTTTCAGAGATGGGAATAAAGCTCATGCGCTTTAAAACGGGAACTCCGCCGCGCGTTCACGGCGACAGCATTGATTTTTCCGTTATGGAGGAACAGCAAGGCGACGAGGAAATAACGCCGTTCTCCTTTGAAACTAAGAGGAAGCTTGAAAATAAGGTAAAATGCCACCTTACATATACAAATCAAAGAACTCACGACATACTCCGCGGAAATATAGATAAAAGCCCGCTTTATTCCGGGCTTATAGAGGGCGTGGGCCCGAGATACTGCCCGTCCATAGAGGACAAGGTCATGCGCTTTGCCGATAAGGAGCGCCATCAGCTCTTTATGGAGCCTATGGGACTGAGGACAAGGGAGGTTTATGTGCAGGGATTATCCTCCTCCATGCCCGAATATATACAGACGGAGGTTTTACATTCGATACAGGGGCTTGAAAACGCAAAGGTTATGCGCTGCGCCTATGCCATAGAGTATGACTGCTGCGACCCGACGCAGCTTTCCGCCGCCTTGGAATTTAAGGATATAGAAAACCTCTACGGCGCAGGGCAGTTCAACGGTACGAGCGGCTACGAAGAGGCAGCGGCTCAGGGGCTTATAGCCGGTATAAACGCCGCTCTTAAAATAAAGGGCAGAGAGCAGATAACCATTGACAGAAGTCAAGGCTACATAGGCGTTCTCATAGACGATCTTGTCACAAAAGGCACGAGAGAGCCTTACAGGATGCTCACCTCCCGTGCGGAATACCGGCTTTTGCTCAGACAGGATAACGCCGACAGGCGTTTAACCCCAATAGGTCATGATATAGGGCTTATATCCGATGAACGGTATGAGGAATTTTTAAAGAAGTGCGGCATGATAGACGCGGAAACAGAAAGGCTCCGCTCGGCGTCCCTCGCCCCGTCGCCCGAGATAAACGCGTTTTTGGAGGAACATTCCTCGCCTCGTATCGACAACGGCGCGAAAATGACGGATCTTATAAAGCGCCCGGAGCTTGATTATAAAATGCTTGCCCCCTTTGACGCGGGGAGACCTTCCCTTCCGCCGGATGTTTGCGAAGAGGTGGGTATAATTATTAAGTATGAGGGATATATAAAACGCCAGGAGGAACAGGTCGCAAGGTTTAAGAAAAACGAGGAGAAGAAAATCCCTCCGGATATAAATTACGACGATGTTTACGGATTGAGGATAGAGGCGCGGCAGAAGCTTTCGGCTATGCGCCCCGACAATGTCGGCATGGCGGGAAGAATATCGGGCGTTTCCCCCGCGGACGTGGCGGTGCTTCTTATATATCTTGCTTCAAAAAGGAGAGGTGAATAGCGTGGAAAGGCTGCGCGAGGAGGCGGCAAGGTTTAATATTGAGCTGTCTGACGAAATGCTTGAAAAATTTAAGATATACCGTTCGGCTCTTTCGGAATACAACGCCGTTATGAACCTTACAGCCATAACGGAGGAATACGAAATAATAATTAAGCATTTTCTCGATTCGCTTACGCTTCTGACGGCGGGCAAGATAAAAAACGGAAGCAAGGTCATAGACATAGGCGCGGGAGCGGGCTTTCCGTCGCTCCCGAACGCAATAGCAAGAGAGGACGCGGATTTCACAATGCTTGATTCCCTCGGAAAAAGGGTGAACTTTTTAAATGAGGTTGTCGGGAGAACAGGGATAAAAAACGCGAGAGCCGTACATATGAGAGCGGAGGACGCGGGCAGAGACCCTTCTTACCGTGAAAAATTCGATATTGCAACAGCCCGCGCCGTGGCGGAGCTTGCCGTTCTTTCGGAATACGCGCTGCCCTTTGTGAAAACAGGAGGATATTTCCTCGCCATGAAGGGAACCGCGCCCAAAGACGAGGTCGATAACGCGCGGAGGGCGATAAAGCTTCTCGGCGGCAGGCTTGAAGATGTTAAGGAGGTTGATATCGAGCCGCTCGGACTTAAGCACACGATTGTTGTGATTGAAAAAACAGAGAGATGTTCGTCGCTTTATCCCAGAAAGGCGGGAACGCCGTCTAAAAAGCCGCTTTG
This sequence comes from uncultured Oscillospiraceae bacterium, assembly GCA_964537125.1. Lineage (GTDB taxonomy): Bacteria > Bacillota > Clostridia > UMGS1883 > UMGS1883 > CAZIBK01. Next base: position 10,383 of record CAZIBK010000020.1, on the reverse strand, counting down.
ATAAGAGAATAAGGCGAAAAGTTTTTGTTCCCTATGCGTTTATGCTGTGCTATAATTTTTGTAGGACAAGTATTTAGCAAAGGGATGGTCTGAAGTGCAGGAGGAAGTAAGGTTCAAATTTATAACCGATAAGTTCAGGAATATTATTCAGCGCGAGGTCGATGAGGAGAAGGAGGTCTCCCCCGCAGAGCTTCCCGTTGATGAAATAATGCCCAATCCGTATCAGCCGAGGAGGCATTTTGACATTTCCGGGCTTGAAGAGCTTGCCGCCTCGATAAGGCAGGTCGGGGTTATAACGCCCGTGTCGGTGCGAAAAGCCGCCTGCGGATATGAGCTTGTGTGCGGCGAGCGCCGTCTTCGCGCGGCAAAGATGGCAGGTCTTGAAAAAATCCCCGCGGTGATAATGGATTTGACGGACAAGGAGTCGGCAGTAATCGCGATAACGGAGAATCTTCAAAGAAGGGATTTGAATTTTTTTGAAGAGGCGGAAAGTATGCACAATTTGATAGAGTTCCACGGAATGACTCAGGAAAAGGTCGCGGAGCGGCTCGGAAAGAGTCAGGCGGCGGTCGCAAACAAATTGAGGCTTTTAAAGCTCCCCGAAAGCGTGAAAAAAGCAGTCTGTGACGGAAAGCTGTGCGAAAGGCACGCAAGGGCGCTTTTGCGGCTCCCGACGGAGGAAATGCAGCTTGCGGCGGCAAGAAGGGCGGCGGATTATCAGATGAATGTTGCGGCAACGGAAAAAATGATACAGAAAATGCTTGAGGAAGAGCCTAAGAAGACATTGATTCGCCGTGAGGGGGATTCCTCGGAAAAAAGGCTCCGTCTTTTTAAAAATACCGTAAATAAAACGGTGGAAATGCTGAAAAAGGGCGGAATATCGCCCTCGATAACGGAAAATGAAGGCGAGGATTACATAGAATACACCATACGGTTAGGCAAATCCCATTAAATGTTTCACGTGAAACAACGCAATATGCGAATAAAAAGCTTGCCTTTTTGTTTACGGCATGATAAAATAAACTTACTGTAAATTCGGTAGGTTTATTTTTTTATATTTTTATATATGAAGGAAGGTGCCGTTAAGTGGCTGTTGCGAAGGTTATTGCCATAGCCAATCAGAAGGGCGGCGTCGGGAAAACCACGACAGCGGTTAATCTCGCGGCTTGTCTGGCGAAAAAGGGCAAAAAGGTTCTGCTTGTTGACTGCGACCCTCAGGGCAATTCGACCTCGGGCGTAGGCGTAGATAAAAGAAGATGCGGCAAAACCGTATATGATGTGCTGATAAACGGGGCTGAGGCAAAAGATGCGATTGTGCCGACCGCGTATGAAAATCTCGCGCTCTGCCCGTCAAATATATCACTCTCGGGCGCCGAAATAGAGCTTGTCAGCGAAATGGGGCGCGAGTCAAAGCTTAAAAACGCCCTTGTGAGCGTGGTGGACGATTATGATATTGCGCTTATAGATACGCCGCCCTCCCTCGGGCTTATAACCATAAACGTGCTTACCGCCGCCGACAGCGTGATTGTGCCTATACAGTGCGAGTATTACGCGTTGGAGGGCGTTTCGCAGCTGATGGGAACGATAAAAAAGGTTAAGCAGGTTATGAATCCGAAGCTTGAAATAGAGGGAATTTTGATGACAATGTACGATTCGCGGACAAACCTCTCGGCGCAGGTGGTTGAGGAGGTAAAGAAATTCTTCCCCGATAAGGTTTATAAGACGCTTGTGCCGCGAAACGTCAGACTTTCGGAGGCGCCGAGCTTCGGAAAGCCGATTGTATATTATGACTCGGCGTCAAAGGGGTCGGAAAGCTATCTTGACTTGGCTGCCGAGGTTTTGGGAGAAGATGTGTAAGGAGGAGTAAAAATGGCTCTCGGAAAAGGAATAGACGCTTATTTCAGCGAGCCGATTGCGATGGCGGCGGAGAGTAACGGCGACAGCGTTCGCGAGCTGAAGCTCTCGGATGTCGAGCCGCGGGCAGATCAGCCGAGAAAGCATTTCGACCGCGAACAGCTTCAGATTCTGGCAAATTCGATTGCGCAGTACGGCGTTATTCAGCCGATAATAGTTACGGAAAACAAAAACGGAACATACAGCATTATAGCGGGCGAGCGCAGATGGAGAGCTTCAAAGCTTTGCGGAAAGACGACAATTCCCGCCGTTGTGAGAAGCTATGACGAGCTTGCCGCAGCCGAGGTTTCCCTTATAGAAAATCTTCAGAGGGAGGATTTAAACCCGATTGAGGAGGCGATGGGTTATCAGTCCCTTATTACGCAGTTCGGTCTTACGCAGGAGCGCATCGGCGAAAAGGTCGGGAAAAGCAGACCTGCCGTTGCGAATACCCTTAGACTCCTTTCCCTTGATAAAGAGATACAGCAGATGCTTGTGGAGGGAACGCTTTCATCCGGACACGGGAGGGCGCTTCTCGGCATAGAGGATCCCGAAAAACGCCTTGCCGCGGCAAAGAGAGCCGCGTCCGAAGGGCTGACGGTTCGCGAAATGGAGCAAGCCGCCAAAGAGACAAAGAAGCAGGCAAGCCCCAAAAAGAGCAAAACCCGATTTTATCCCGACGTGGAAGACGATCTTAAAGAAAGGTTCGGCACAAAGGTCAGAATATCGGGCGAAAGCAAGGGAAAAATAGAGCTTTTCTATTACTCGGAGGAGGATTTGATAAGAATTATTGATATTATGGATCGAATAAAATAATGTTTCACGTGAAACAAAACATATAACGAAAGGAAGCTTTTCAAATGCTTGATATCAAAGTGATAAGAACGGAAACCGAAAGGGTAAAGGCGGCTCTTGCCCGCAGAAAGGAAAATGTGGATATTGACGCTGTAATCGCCCTTGACGACAAGCGCCGCGAGCTTCTCTTTGAGGCGGAACAGCTTAAGAAGAAGCAGAACGAGGTAAGCAAGGAAATCCCGAAGATTAAAAAGAGCGGCGGAGACACAACCGCTATCTTTGCCGAAATGAAGGAATTGTCCGACAAGGTAAAGGAGCTTGACGCTCAGACAAGAGATGTTGAGGAAGAGCTTTATCAGATGATGCTCAGAATACCCAATATTCCCCATCCGAGCGTTCCCGACGGCGACAGCGACGCCGATAACGTTGAAATCAGAAGGTTCGGCGAACCCACAAGCTTTGATTTTGAGCCTAAGGCGCATTGGGATTTGGGAAAGAGCCTTGATATTCTCGATCCGGAAACCGCCGCAAAGATAACGGGCGCAAGATTCACCGTTTACAGAGGACTCGGCGCGAGACTTGAAAGAGCAATAGTAAACTACTATCTTGATGTGCATACCGAAAAGCACGGATATACGGAAATATTCCCTCCCTATATGGTACACCGCAATTCAATGCTCGGCACAGGTCAGCTTCCGAAGTTTGAGGAGGACGCGTTTAAGGTCGCGGGTACGGAATATTTCCTCGTCCCCACCGCGGAGGTGCCTGTGACAAATATGTACCGCGATCAGATTCTTGACGGAGATAAGCTTCCCATCAAGCATGTGGCGTACACGGCTTGCTTCCGCGCGGAGGCCGGCAGCGCGGGCCGCGACACGCGCGGGCTTATCCGTCAGCACCAGTTCAATAAGGTTGAGCTTGTTAAGTTCACAAAGCCCGAGGATTCCTATGATGAGCTTGAAAAGCTCACGAGAGACGCGGAGGATGTTCTTCAGGGACTCGGACTTCCCTATCATGTTGTGAGAATCTGCGTGGGCGACCTCGGCTTTACAGCGGCGCTTAAGTATGATATTGAAGTATGGATGCCCTCTTACGGAAGATATGTTGAAATATCCTCCTGCAGCAACTTTGAGGATTTCCAGGCGCGGAGAGCCAATATTAAGTATAAGGACGGCGCGGGCGATAAGGCAAAGTATGTTCATACGCTTAACGGCTCGGGCGTTGCAGTGGGCAGAACCGTTGCGGCAATTATTGAAAATTATCAGAATGAGGACGGCAGTATAACGGTTCCGGATGTTCTCGTTCCATATATGGGCGGAGTGAAGGTAATAAAATAACAAATAAAATAATAGGGAGGCATTTGTATGAAAAGGAAGCTGAGGGCTTTTGTCTGTATCGTAATCTGCGCATTTATGCTGACAGGTATGCTGCCGTCCGTTTCGGCGGAGGGTACCGAGGAAAATTACAGCTTTTCCGCGTCGGCAAAAATGGTAGGACTTACTGACGGAAAGCAGCTTAAGGTGAGCGCAAAAATCATAAGCGCCGGAGAGGGCGACGGCTATGTCACCGCATATATGGCAACGTATGATAAAGACGATCAGCTCAAAAAGGCGGTCACCGAAAAAATTGAGATTAAATCCGGAGAAACCGAAAAACGCACTCTTTTGGCAGACTGTGACGAAGGTCTCGGAGAATACGCAAGGATTTTTCTTTGGGAGAGCGGCACCCAGAAGCCCCTGTGCGATCCGATTTCCTCGCTTGACTGCGACACGGGCAGCTTTGAGGGCGAAGAAATTGACATAAACACGAAAACGGTCTTTGCCTCCCGCGAGTCGGAGAGCGCGCATAACGCCGCATATGCGGGCGACGACGATCTTACAACATACTGGTCTGCCAAAAACGTAACGGAAACAGACCCTCAATATATAGCGGCTGTTTTTGATAATGTGTATTGCCTGACAAGAGTGGGCATTGCCTTCGGAAAGGGCAGCGAGCGCAGCTATGATTTTTCGGTCGAGGCGTCCTCCGACGGAAGGTATTACGAAACGGTTGTTGAAAGACAGTTCAGCGAAAAGACCGATGAGGTTCAGTATTACGAAACCGACATTACAAGGGCTCAGTATGTGCGCTTCACCGTTTACGGGAAGGACACCGAGGACACCGAAAACTGGATTCAGGTGTCGGAAATTGAGGCTTACGGCTCCGTTGCCGCGCTCGAAGATGGCGAGGTTTATGATCTGCTTTCGGGAAGCGAATGGAACGTAAGGGCGATGACCGAGTACGCTCAGACATATACCCCGACGTTGGGAACAATGCTTTACGGAGAAGAGGCTGTTGCGCCCTCGGGCGGCGAGGCGCTTCATATTTACGACAGCGTAGGCAGAGACGGCAGAATTACAAATATGGTAACGGTAAACAGCGTTACAGCCAGTCAAACCCCGGAAAGCAGCAATAAACCCGAAAATGTTATCGATTTAAGCACCTCCACAAAGTGGACGGCTGAAAACGTGTCGGAAAGCGCTCCGGCGGAGCTTGTATTGGAGCTTGCCGGCGAAACGTATATCGACCTTCTTAAAATTGCCTTCGGAACGGGCAGCAGAGGCTATATATTCAAGGCGGAAGCCTCTGTGGACGGAATAACTTACAATACGGTTATAGAAAAGACGACCGCAGCGAAAAACGACAATATTCAGGAATACGCCTTTGACAGAACCTTGGCTTCTTATCTGAAGATTACCTTCTACGGAAGAGAGGATATTGGGGAAGGCTGGATACAGGTTACCGAGGTCGAGCCCTGCGACAGCGCCTTTGAAATAGAAGGCGCGGGCGGCGTTCTCATGGGAAAGCAGTACGAAACGACTCCCGACAGGGGCAAGTACAATATTTCCTTTGATATGTACCTTCCTTCTCAGAACGCGGAGGGCGCTGACACAAACTATTACTGGAGCGGAATAACCCTTGCAAGCGCGTGGCTGTCGGGCGGCGCGGATTCGAGTAATTACGCGGCAATGCAGCTGAGGTTTGAAAATTCAAACGGAAAAGTAAAGATAAGCAAGCTTACGTCAAACAGATTTAACGAAGGCGACCTTGAGAGCTTTATGTCAACCACCTTCGGCATGGATCGGGACATTCATTTCTCCTTTGATGTTGACCCCGCGGCGCGAAAAATCGATATAAGCGTTTCCGACGGAACCAACAGCGCAAAGAAGCTTCTCTACTTTAATTATGAGAACGAAGAGAGAACGCATCCGTCCACTTGGACGGGGCTTGAGGCAAAATGGCTGCTCTTTAACTCGGGAGCAAGTGCCAAGAGCGAATATTATGTCAAAAATATTGTCGTAACGGAGACGCCTTCGGTTGAAAGCGAGCTTTTTGAAAGCTATATCGGTTCTCCGCAGATTTCGGAGGACAGCGTGGAGTTTAAGCTTCTTGCGGATTCGCAGGAGGAATACACCGGTTCTTTGGGCGAGAAGCTTTACGGCGAGGTTGTTGAGGCGCCGGAGGAGAGCGGCATAACGGGAAATGCCATCCACCTCTATGACGAGGTCGGCCGCACAACGGACTCGGTGAACGGCGCGGGCGGCGTTGCGGCATATATCGACCTTCCGTCCCCCGACTTGAAGAACGCGTACAGGATTGAATTTACAATGTATGCGCCCGTTGCGGACGAGTACGGCGGATTTTCTCTGGGCAGCGGAAGAAACAATACCGTAGGAAACGGCGACAATCCGCTTGCGCTGCAGATGCGGTTCAGACCGAGCGGCGACGGAATTAAATTTGCCGGATATGACAGCGTAAAGCTCAATGACGGAACACTCTCCGATTTGGTGGGCAAATATACGCCGATCGTAAAAAGTGTGCCGTGGCATATTTCAATTGAGGTAAATCCCCACACTTATGTAATGAATTTGTCGATTGACGACGGCGAAAATTATCAGACGGATAAAACAAAGAGCTTCTGCGGAGGCGCTGCCGCATGGATTTCGGGCAAAAACATCGATACGCTTATGATAAATACGGGTATCGGCGGCAACGGCGATATTTATGTGGGCGATATTAAGGTGACCGACCTCGGAGGAGTCGTGCTCGATACAGCCTCTGCCCTTAACGGCGTTCTGCGCCTCATGGCAAAGAACGGAACGGGCAAATATATGCACCATAACGGCAGCACCACGGTAGACTTTAAGGAAAAGCAAACCCTTGATTATACGCGCTTTGTGGAAAGAGGCGGACTTATGGGCTCTGACGGCGTGTCCTTTGAGGTGATGAACCGCCCCGGCTACTTCCTGACGATAATACCCGGCGACGACGGGATTATTCAGGTAAAGCCCTATGAGGACAGCGCGCGTTTTAAGGCAAACGCCACCTTTATGAAGGAAAAGATATCGGGAAGCTCGACAAACGTGAGGTATTCTTCCTACAGAGATCCTAATAAGTACATTTACGACAATTCGGGCGAAGCGGTTGTATGGTCCATGCATTCCTCGGACAGGGTAAGCTTCACCGTAAAGAGCGAAACCTCCGCCGTTGTGGGAGATGACTTCAAGAACGGCTTCAGATGGGATGAATGGATTCCCGGCTACACCTTTAACCAGTATTGGAGCGGCGGCACAATGCTGTCGTATCACAACCATTCGGGCGTGGCGCGCTCGTCCAATATTGTTGTTGAAAACGGAATATGCACCCTGAAGGCGACAAAGGATTCAAGCGCCCATATCAATAATACATGGGGCATAAACTACAGCGAATACAATTTCTACGACGAAAGCGGAAATCATAAGACATGGACGAGCTTTGCGGGATATGTGGGCGTTATAACGGCGAGACGCACAACCGACAGCAACGCAAATACGGATCCCTACAAGTTCAATAAAAACAGCCTTGTCGAGGGCAGCTTCAAGCAGCCGTTGGGCGCAAGAGGCTACTGGACGGCGTTCTGGCTCAATGGACGCGATTCGTGGCCGCCCGAAATAGACATATTTGAGTATATGTCGCGCTACGGCGGCGGAACTTGGTATTCAAATATTCATCGAAGCTCCAGCAGCAGCGAGGGCAGTGAATATTCGGTATCCGATGGTTCGCTTCAGACGAAGTTCCATACATACGCTCTTGACTGGGGCGACGGCTTTATAGACTACTATTTCGACGGCGAGTGGTATAAGAGAGCTACCGGCGATATAGCGACATATCAGTCAAACTGCGAGCTCATTATAAATACAGGGCTCGGCGGCTGGGAGTATGAGCCGAACAGCCAGACCGTTTGGAATACAGGTCTTCAGATAGACTGGGTAAGAGCATATCAGTGGTGATATTCGGATTTTCCAAAAAATCGGATGGGGTTTTCCATCCGATTTTTTTGGAAAAAGTCAGCTTTTATATGGACATAATGCCGTAATTATGCTACAATAAAAATCGGATATACAACAAATTCGCAGTAAGCGAGGAGGAGCGGAGATGCTTAAAAGGAAAATTACAGCTATAATTTTGTGCGCGGCAATGCTGATTTCGCTTTGCCCGGCGGCGTCGTTCGCGGAGGCGGGCGTGACAGCTTCGATTTCCGGCACAAGGGAAGGCAGCACGGCTGCGTTTACCGTCATCCTGACAAATGACGGAGAGACTGACGCGGAGGTTCGCGTTTTTACAGCTGTCCGCAACGGGGACGGCAGCGTGGATTCTGTAAAGAAATACGATGTGACCGTTGCGGCTTCGTCAAGGCTTGCAAATAAATACGAGGTGGATTTCGGCAGCGGCGAGGCTAAGATTTACGTTTGGGACAAGAACAACAGACCCCTTGCAAATGCCTTTTCGAGCAGCGACTGCGTTGAGGCAAGCGGCGAGGAGGGCGAGAGAATAGCTGTCGATGCGGACGACGTGTGGGCAAGCGATGAACCCGAGTCGGACAATAACGCGGAAAAAACCGTTGACGGCGATCTTTCCACATATTGGGCGGTGCAGACATCCGAAAGCGCGCCGCAGTCTCTTACGGCGTATCTCGGCGGCACATATGAGGTGACAAAGGTCGGCGTTGCGCTTAACATTGCGACGGAGAGAGATTATGTTTTCTCCGTATCCCTTTCGTATGACGGCGAGAACTTCGCGGATGTTGTGCAGAAGAAGGTTACCGATAAAACAGATGATGTTCAGTATTTTGATACGGCTCGGCTTACGGCGCGCTATATGCGCGTGACAATATTCGGCAGGGCGGACATAGAGGGAACGGTATGGACGCGCCTTTCCGAAATCGAGGCTTACGGAGCCGAGGCGGGCAGCGTCGGAGAGGTGTTCGGCGATGATTTCTCCACCCTTTCGGAGTGGAACATATCGCCTATGGATGAGCTTTCCTATACGGATTACACCCCTGCCCTCGGAAATGAGATTTATGCGGAGACGGCAAAAATGCCCGAAAGCGGAAAGGGCGCAATGCACCTTTACGACAACGCTGACCGCTCGGGCATGACTGAGGGCGATGCTCTTACAGCCTTGTCGGCGGAGGCGTCGCAGGTTCCCGAGGAGAAGGCGGGAAATACTCCCGAAAAAGTGCTTGACGGCGACGGCGCCACCATCTGGACGGCGTCCGGCGTTACGGACAGCGCGCCCGCGTATCTTACAATCAAGCTCGATAAATTATATCAGCTTACAAAGGCGGGAATAGCTTTCGGTACGGCGGCTCAGGCGAGAACGTATGTGGTTTCCGTTTCCCTTTCGGAAGACGGCTCTGCCTATACGACCGTTTCGGACAGGGTATCTATTACTCAGGCCGCAAATTCCACGGCAATGCAATATATAGAGTTTATGCAGACAAAGGCTCAGTATGTGCGCTTTACCTTCTATGCGAGAACCGATTCTTCCAACAACGGCTGGATACGAGTGGCGGAGACCGAGGCATACGGCACCGAGGACGGCATTGACGGCGCGGGCGGAATCCTTGCTCAGCACAGGTTTACGCCGCCCGAAAACCGCGCGGACTACACGATAGATTTCGATATGTATATGCCCTCGTCCGTCAACGGTGGGAGCGCGTCAAGCTTTTACAGCGGAATTTCCCTGACGGACGGCATTATCACCGGCGGAGCGGATCTTGACAGCTATTCGGCAATTCAGCTCAGGTTCGACAATGCGGACGGAAAAGTAAAGGTCAATACGATAAATTCAAACTATTTTAATGAGATAACGCCCATAGAGCTTTTTGAGAACACCTTCCTGCGCGACGCTCTCTGGCATGTGAAAATGCAGGTATCGCCGCTTTCGAGAAGGGCGTATATCACTATCTCCGACGGCGAAACCGAGGAGACGGAGCTTTTATACTTTGCGTACTGCGATAAGGAGCTTACGCGCAATTCCGCATGGAGCTCTCTTGAGGTAAATACGCTTGTATTCAATACGGGCGCGGGCGCAAAGTGCGAGATGTATGTTTCCGACGTGTCGATTACAGAGACGGAGGATTTCAGCGGAACAGACCCGTCGGAAGAGCCTGTAAACGGCATTATCAGGCTTGAAGAGGTGCGCCTTGAGGACGACCCGGGGACGAGCGCGTTTTACGGAAAGTACGTTTACCACAGCGGCGCGGACGCAATACTCGCGGTTGAGGCGGAAAAGGATCCCGCGCTGACGCGCTTTGTGGAGCGCAAGGGGCTTATAGGCGTCGGAGTTTCCCTTGAGGCGGTTTCCCTTCCGGGGTATTTCGCGGTCTGCGAC
>CAZIBK010000019.1:0-15305 GCA_964537125.1 uncultured Oscillospiraceae bacterium | reverse complement strand
GTAAAGACGGAGACAGAAATAATCGAAGAGGAATCCGAGAGCGTGATTCCTGCCGAGATTGAGACAGAAGTCTTTACAGAGGGGGAAACCTTAGCCTATCCGAGTGAAGCATACTCTGAACCCTTTGAGGATTCGGGAAGAAGCATAGAGCTGTATGCGGGTTTATTTTTATCGGCTGCGGTTATAATTATTGCGGCAGTCTGCGTTATAATTCTGAGGAGAAGACGTTATGAAAAATAAAAAGATAATAATCGCTTTTTCTCTTGTTATTGTTGCGGTACTTATTTTTGCCCTGTTGAACATTCAGCGGACAGAAAACTACTATTCCGAGGAGTTTCCCTCTGAGGGGGAAAGTGTGTCGATAGAGATTAACTGCTCTTCAATTTTGGACAATTATTCCGAGCTTGACGAAAACCTCAGAGATGAAAAATATGTTCCGACGGACGGAGTAATACTTGCGCCGGTAACGGTGTATATATCGGAGGGCGACAGCGTTTTTGACGTACTCCAACGCGTCACAAAAGAGTATAAAATACAGATGGAATATGAAGAGTCCCCGACAAGCATATATGTTGAAGGGATAAACTATCTTTATGAATTTTCCTGCGGCGATTTGAGCGGCTGGATGTATTCTGTCAACGGAGATTTTGCGCAGGTCGGCTGCGAAAGCTGTATATTGCGGGACGGCGATGTGATAAAGTGGCTGTATACATGTGATCTCGGGCGTGATATAGGGGGCGGAATGTGATGCGGCTTTGCGATATGCATCCTTTGAGCTTGCTTATATATTTTGCTTCGGTTATATGCTTCACAATGATAACAATGAACCCGATACTGCTTTTAATTGCGTTTCTTGGGGCGCTGTCGGGTGTTGTTATAATAAAAAGGCGTACGGACCTTAAACTCTATATCCCGCTATTTATCATTATTGCGCTCACAAATCCGCTGTTTTCACATAACGGCGAAACCGTGCTTTTCTTTTTCAGAAATCAGAGGATAACTCTTGAGGCTGTGTTTTACGGAATAGGCGCGGCGCTTTTAATAACTGCGACTGTTTACCTTTTTAAGCTTTTCGGGCTTGTGTTCGGAACAGACAAATTGACATGGGCTGTGGGAGCGCTTTCACCGAAGCTTAGCGTTGTTCTCACAATGGCGATGCGTTTTATACCGCTGTTTAAGAAAAACGCGGCGGATATATATAATGCCCGGATTTCCCTCGGCGTGTATGACGCAAAATCTTTCGGTGGAAGATTAAAGCTCGGCGCATCGGTTTTTTCGGCGCTAATCTCAATTTCGGCGGAAAACGCGGTTGATACTGCCGATACCATGCGCGCGAGGGGCTTCGGCAGGGGAAAGCGTACAAGCTATAGTCTCTTTAAAATGACGAAAAGGGATATTATTTTTATATCTGCGGTGATTTTGTGCGATATTTCGACCGCTGTTTTTTTGGCGCTCCATGCGGCTGATTTTTCATATTATCCCGTAATCAGGTGCAGCTTCAACGTCTTATCTCCCGCGCTGTACGCCGTCTATACTTTTTTGTTTTTCATGCCTTTTTTAAATGATGCGAAGGAGGTATTGCGTTGGAAATACTTAATATCCAAAATTTGAGCTTTACATATCCGAGAGCTGAAAGAAAAGCTCTCGATGATATTTCTCTGAAAGCGGAGGAAGGGGAGTTTTTGCTTCTGTGCGGAAATTCGGGCTCGGGAAAGACAACGCTGCTCCGTCTTTTGAAAAAAGAAATTGCGCCCTTCGGCGAATTGTCGGGAAGTATAAATATAAAAAAAGGAAAGACCGTCGGGATAGTCGGTCAGGACGCGGAAAACCAGATAGTATCCGACACGGTATGGCATAATATGGCGTTCGCCCTTGAAAACGAGGGCGCTCCGTCAAACGTTATACGCCAAAAGATTGCGGAAATAGCCGAATTTTTTGACCTGACTAAAAATTTCAGGGGAAAAACCGCGTCTCTTTCGGGCGGAGAAAAACAGCTTTTAAATCTTGCTTCCGTAATGGTTACGGACCCTGACATACTGATTCTTGACGAGCCTACAAGTCAGCTTGACCCTATCGCCGCTCAGCGGTTTATAGAAATGGTAAAGCGGCTTAACAGGGAAATGAATATTACAGTCATAATATCCGAACACAGAACCGAGGAGCTTTTTAATTATGCCGACAAGGCGCTTGTCTTAGATGAAGGCAGGGTAATGTTTTCGGGAACCGCCCGTGAGGTGGGGGAGGAAATACGAAAATCGCAAAACAGCGATATAGCGCTTTTACTTCCGGCGTCGGTGCAAATATACCGAAAATTGAATGTGAGGGACTCCTGCCCGACAGACGCCGCCGAATGCCGCAGCTTTTTGACGCGGCATTTCAAAAACGACATCGATTTCATTGAGGAAGAAAACCCCGATAATAAAAATGACGTCATATTGGAGCTAAAGGACATATTTTTCAGATATGAAAAAAACTCCGCAGATGTGCTCAGAAAGCTGAATTTAAAGATTTACCGCTCCGAAATACTGACGCTTTTAGGCGGCAACGGCAGCGGAAAAACTACGCTTTTGTCCCTTATCGGAGGTGTTAAAAAACCCTATAGCGGAAAGATTAAATCCCTTTCTCGGAAAACCGCGGTGCTTCCGCAGAATGTCAAAGCGGTTTTTGCAAAGGATACGCTGAGGGAGGATTTGGCTATTATAAACGGCGATTACAATGAGATTGCCGAAAAGCTTAACATAACGCATCTTCTTGACAAAAACCCCTACGATTTAAGCGGAGGCGAAGCGCAGAGGGCGGCGCTTGCAATGATACTTCTTTTAAAGCCCGACCTTCTTTGCCTTGACGAGCCGACAAAGGGAATTGACGCAAGGGGAAAGAAGGATATAATAAAAATTCTCCGCACGCTTGCGGAGAATAATGTAAGTATTCTTATAGTGAGCCATGACGCGGACTTTGCTGCCGAGGTTTCCGACAGATGTATGATGCTTTTTGACGGAGAAATAGCTTCGGAGGGAGGGGTTCGCGAATTTTTCTCGACGAATAAATTTTACACCACATATCCAAGCAGAATCTCGCGCCACTTATATAAAAATGCCGTCACCGTAGACGATGTTGTCTTTCTTTGCAAAAGAAACGGGGAGAAGCAATGAAAAAATATATTATAAGCACAATCTGTGTGCTGCTGCTCTTTGCCGCCGCAGCAGCAGGTTTTTTCCTTTTGGATGACAGAAAATACATGACAGTATCGCTTGCCGCGGCGGTTATCGCCTGTGTTCCGTTTTTTATCGGTTTTGAAAAAAACAAAACCTCCGAGCGCGAGATGGTGCTTATAGCCGTAATGAGCGCGATAAGCGTAATTTCAAGATTCATCTTTGCGGCGCTTCCGCATTTTAAGCCCGTAACCGCAATTGTAATAATAACGGGTATGTATTTCGGCTGCGACGCAGGCTTCGTAACAGGCGCGCTGACGGCAATCATATCGAATTTTTATTACGGGCAGGGTCCGTGGACGCCGTTTCAGATGGCGGTCTGGGGACTGATAGGCTTTATTGCGGGACTGCTCAACAGAAAAAAGCTTCTTGAAAACAGGTTGGTTTTGGTCGCTTTTTCGGCGCTTTGCGGAGCGCTGTTCTCGGTATTGATGGATATATGGACAACGCTGAGCGCTGACGGAACGTTTTCCGTAAACCGTTATATTATGTTTGTAATATCCTCGCTGCCGGTTATGGCAGAATATGTCGTTTCAAACGTAATCTTCATTCTCATACTCAAAAAACCGATAGGGAAAAAGCTTGAGAGGATGAAAACAAAGTACGGGCTGTTCGGAGGATAAAAATTTTTTAATACGGTTTTGTTATTCGGAAAGCGCCGAATGATTCGCACCTTCGGGTTAAAACGCCGTTTTTTCGGAATTTATGCGTATTTTTTTATATCGATACAGCTGTATTTCAATAGCAGATGGGGTTTATTTCCTCGGGCTTATCGCTCGTCGCTTCGATTTCGCCGTTGGCGACAAGATACACCTCGCGGTTTGTTTTGGCGGCTGAAGCGGCAAGCTCTTCATACTCTCTGTTGCACACATCGACAAAGCCTATCTGATAATTTTCCCCGTCAAAGCGCCCTAAATAGCTCTGGTCGTTGAGAGTGAAGTAGTGGGCGCCGAGACAAAAAGGGTGGGAGGCGGCGCGATGCATATAATAGCGGTACGCCTTTGCCCTGTCCGCCTGGCTCGCCACGCCCTGAATGCCTGTGGCGTCAAGACCGCGATCCAAAGCGCCGAAGTGAAATTCTCCGATAATTACGGGCATTTTTACCATATCTGCTATGCGCTGTATGCTGTCGTACGGGTCGTGGCGGTAGCAATTGAAGGAGAATACGTCAAAATATTCGCTCCCCGCGGCAAGCGCCGGACTTGAAAGCCATGCATAGCGCATACCGAGATTGAGATGGTTTTTGTCAACTTTTTTAAGGGCAAGCGCCGGTATTTTGATGAATTGCCGCACCATTTCTTCGGAAATTGCGTAAAGGTCGTCGATTGCGGGCTTTGAAAGAGAAGCTGTGTCAAAAGGCGTGAGAAAATCCTCAAAGGATGAAAAACAGGAACCCCAGACACTGTTAAGCGATTTAATATCCGAATATTTATTTTTAAGGCTCTCAATTATAAAGTCCTTGGATTTAAAGTGCGGCTTCCGCTCTAAGGTGACCGCGGCAATATTAAGCCCGTCCACAAACGCCCAGTTGGGCTCGTTTGACATGAAGTAGCCTATCATATTCTTATCCTCGGAAAGCTCTTTAAGCTGCCGCGCCCAAAGCTCGCTTTCGCTGAGATATTCATCCGAAAATACATCGGGGAAGTCGCGGAATATGTTTTCCTTTGTTCGCGGAAAGCCGTGAAGAATGTGTACATAGGGGAGCTTCGAGCGTTTTATAAACTCCGCGTCGCTCCAGCAGGCAACCGTGTTTTCGCCCCAGTCGATAAGGCGGCGTTTTGTGATTTTCACCCAGCTGCCGTACCAATTATCGCCGAAGGTGCGGTAAAGGTTATATTTTGACCAGCTGAAAAAGCTTCCATCGCCGTGCCGCCGCTCTGCCCAGCCGACGGTTCCCTTTTCGGGAAGAAAGTCACAGAAGGATTCTATCCCGGTAAGGTTACAGTCTCCGTCAACGCCTACGCAGTCAATGCCGCAGCTGAAAAAGGCATATCCCTCGGGATCCTTAAGCCAGTAGCGTCTGCCGTCATTTTCAACGGCAAAATAGCCTGTCGGCTCAAACCTTTTTTTGAGCTGACCGAAGTATTTTGAAAAGCCTTCGGGATGAGAGGGCTCTTTTTTCAGTTCGTCAAAAAGATAGGCTTTAAGCTCGTCTTCATTTTTTGTTTTGCCCTTCCAATCGGTTATTTTCTTTTGACCGAGGGTATCCACGAGCTTGACGGAGGGAACGGTGTAATCGGGCTCGGAGGCTGAAATATAGGCGTTATGTATTTCAAGCGGTACGCTGCAGGGCGCGGAGGAGACGCCGAAAGCGAATTTTGTTATTTTTTCGAGCTTTATCGGTCTTCCGAGAACAACTGTTTTAAGCCTTCCGGGTTTGCGCCCGAGAAAGAGCGTTCCGCCCTCGGCAGATTCCTCCTTAAGGGAAACAACCGTTCTCACATGGGGAAGAATGCCGATTTTTACCGTGATATCGCTTTGAGCTTCCTCGCTCTGCCAGAAGCTTAAGGTGACGCTTGCGGAATAATCGGACAGGTTTGTCACCTCAAAGACGATATAGTCCTCGCTGCTGCACTTATATGAGCAAACAGTCCCTTTTTCGCCTGAAAATACGAGGGAGCCGCCTTGCGGCGAAAAGGTATATACGTTGTTTTCAACCTCCGCGTTATAAAGCCGGGCGAGCGCCAAATCAATTTTTTTCATATACATCACCTTTCACATATAACCGTAGTATACAATGCTTCACCTGTTCAGAAGGTTTTCACCGATTTTATATACGTCTCCCGCGCCCATGGTTATTACCATGTCGCCCTCTTTTACGTTCCGAGAAAGATAGTCCTCAACCTCGGGAAAGCTTTGGAGATATACGGAGTTTGGAATACTGTCGGAAAGCTCCTTTGCGCTGACTAAGCCGGTATCCTTTTCTCTGGCGGAATATATATCCGTTATAATGACATTTGTGCCGCTTTCGGAAAGAACCTTGACAAAGTCGGAAAAGAGAGCTTTTGTGCGTGTGTAGGTATGCGGCTGGAATACGCACCAAATGCGCTTATAATTCATTTCCCTTGCGGCGGAAAGAGTTGCGTTTATTTCGGAAGGATGGTGAGCATAATCGTCAACTATGAGAGCCCCGTTAAAATTGCCCTTTCTTTCAAAACGGCGGTGAGCGCCTTTAAAGGCAGATAATGCCTTTATCGCAACCGAGGTATCTATACCTGAAATATCAGCCGCCGCAAATGCCGCAAGAGCGTTATATACGTTATGAACGCCCGGCACGGAAAGCTTTACCTCGGAAACAGGCTCACCGTGCTTCATTATTTTAAATACGCAGCGGTCAAGCTCGTCGTGGAATATGCCGCAGGCATTATAATCGCACTTCCGCTTAAGACCGAAGGTAATTATATTTTTGGAAACACCGCTGAGGGCCTTTAAAACATTGTCATCGTCGCCGTTTGCTATAACGGCGCCGTCGTCGGGGGTGAGAAGCGCGAGAGAACGGAAGGTATCGATTATATCGTCAATATCCTTAAAAAAGTCAAGATGGTCGGCTTCAATGTTAAGCATCAGAGTTATCTTGGGGGAAAATTTGAGAAAGCTCCTGTGGTATTCGCACGCCTCGGCGATAAATATATCCTTATTGCCGACGCGGAGATTGCCTCCTATGGAGTCAAGCTCGCCGCCGATAGTAACGGTAGGGTCCTTTCCCGCGTCAAGAAATATCTGCGATATCATGCCCGTTGTACTTGTCTTGCCGTGAGTGCCCGAAACAGCGATAGGCGTGTCGTAGCGTTTCATTATGGTGCCCAAAAGCTCTGCGCGGTCTATAAGCTTTATGCCGAGCTCCTTTGCCCTGACAAATTCGGGATTATCCTCCTTAATGGCTGCGGTGTAGACCGCAAGGTCGCAGTCCTTTACATTATCGGCGGAATGCCCGATGCTTATTTTTGCGCCGCATTTTTCAAGCCGGTCGGTAATGTGGGACCGCCTCATATCGGAGCCTGTGACGATGCAGCCGTCGTCAAGAAGAATCCTTGCGAGAGCGCTCATGCTGATGCCGCCTATACCTATAAAATGAATCTTATAACCCGGAACAAATACGCTGTTATCCATAAATAACGCCTCCACGAAATTATTTAATATTATTATATCAAAAAATTTTAGCAAATACTATTGAAAAATCGCCGCTACTTTGATATTATACATTTATGAGTAAAAAAATCAAGTGCCTTTGGGTAACTTTGGTCAAGAATTTTAGGAGGGGCGAATCGTGAAAATTACGGACATCAAAGTAAGAAAAATGGCTGCGGAAGGCAAAATGAAGGCTATTGTATCTGTAACTCTTGACAATATGCTTGTCATTCATGATATAAAAGTCATTGAAGGGCAGGAAAAAATGTTTGTTGCAATGCCGAGCAGAAAAAATGCCGAAGGAGAGTACAAGGACATAGTACACCCTATAACAAGCGAAATGCGCGAATATATTCAGAACGCCATTCTTGATAAGTATCAGGAAGCTTTGCGTGAGCAGTCTAACACGATATAACTTTACATAATATTACGGGCAGGTCTATAATTGCCTGCCTTTTTTAGTGACAAACGGTCAAATTTAGGATTAGGGGAGATTTAATGTGAAAAAAGCGGTGCTTTCATGTTTGTTTGTGTGTGAAAGGAGTGAGGCTCTGTGAAATTTTCGTCGGTCGTTCTTGCCGCAGGCGAGGGTAAGAGGATGAAGTCGGACAAATCCAAGCCGGTTTTTAAGGTCTGCGGAAAAGAAATGGTAAACAGAGTTATTGACGAGGCAAAAGACGCGGGATGCGAAAGCGCTTGCGTGGTTGTGGGTCATAATGCGGAATCGGTAATCGAAGCGGTGGGGGACAGGGCGGTCTTTGTCACTCAGTCCGAGCAGCTGGGGACAGGTCACGCGGTAATGCAGGCGCGGGACTTTTTGGCGTCCTGTGAAAATGTCCTTGTGCTTGCGGGCGATACTCCGCTTATTACATCAGAAACGCTTAAAAACGCTATGGAAAAGCATCTGGCGGACGGAAACGCTTGTACCGTTCTGACGGCGGAGGTTCAAAACCCGTTCGGATACGGAAGAATTATAAGGGACGGGAGCGGAGATGTATTAAAAATTGTCGAGCAGAAGGACGCCTCCGAGGAAGAAAAAGCGGTCGGTGAAATAAATTCGGGAATGTACTGCTTTAATTCCGCGGCTCTTTTGGACGCCCTTGACCGCATTACAAACGACAATGCTCAGGGAGAGTACTATCTTACGGATACTATTTCCGTTATGAAAAAGGCAGGGCTTAAGGTCGGAGCGTACACGGTCGGCGACGCGGCTGAAATTTCCGGCGTAAACGACAGAGTACAGCTTGCAGAGGCTGAAAAAGTAATGAGAAGAAGAATAAACATTAAATATGCCCTCTCGGGTGTGTCGATAATGGATTTGGACAACACCTACATTGAGGACGGGGCGGAAATAGGAAGGGACACTGTCATATACCCCGGAAGCACAATAAGCTCGGGCAGCGTAATAGGAAGAGGCGTGATTATAGGGCAAAGCTGCAGAATTGTAAACAGCACAATAGGAGACGGGTGCGATGTTTATTTCTCGACTGTGATTGACAGCTCTGTCGGAGAAAATACCCATGTGGGGCCGTATGCTTACCTGAGACCGAACAGCCGTGTGGGGAGCGAGTGCAAGGTCGGAGACTTTGTCGAGCTTAAGAACGCCACATTGGGCGACGGAACAAAGGTGAGCCATCTGACATATATAGGCGACGCAGACGTAGGAAGCAAAGTAAATTTCGGCTGCGGTACGGTTATTGTAAACTATGACGGAAAGAGCAAATACAGAACGACGATAGGGGACAACGCCTTTATAGGCTGCAATTCAAACCTCGTATCTCCGGTTAAGGTGAACGATAACGCATATATTGCCGCAGGCTCAACAATCACGGACGAGGTACCCGAAAACGCTCTTGCGATAGCGAGGAGCCGCCAGGTGATAAAGACAGACTGGAAAGACAGACGTAAGAAGTAATATAAAGAGTATGAAACGGAGGAACAAGAAGTGTTACATAACGCAAAGAATATCAAGATTTTTTCCGCAAATTCAAACCCTAATCTGGCAATGAGCATTGCCGACAACCTTAATCTCCCCCTTGCCGCAAACAAGGTGGACAAGTTCTCTGACGGGGAGATATGTGTAAACATCGATGAAACGGTGCGCGGCTGCGATGTGTTTATTATACAGTCCACCTGCGACCCGGTAAACGACCATCTTATGGAGCTTCTGATAATGATTGACGCATGTAAGCGCGCCTCTGCCGCAAGAATAGTTGCGGTAATGCCTTACTTCGGATATGCCCGTCAGGACAGAAAGGCAAAGGCACGCGACCCGATTACGGCAAAGCTTGTCGCAAACCTTATTACCTCGGCAGGCGCTACGAGAGTTCTTACGATGGATCTGCACGCGTCTCAGATACAGGGCTTCTTTGATATACCTGTCGACCATTTGCTCGGAGTTCCGCTTCTTGCGCCGTATTATCTGAATAAGTTTGAATCAATGGATGATGTTGTGGTTGTATCTCCCGACTTCGGCAGCGTGACGAGGGCGAGAAACTTTGCAAAGATTGTACACGTTCCCATCGCCATTATAGATAAGCGCAGACCTAAGCCGAACGTCAGCGAGGTAATGAATATTATCGGCGATATCAAGGACAAGCGCGTTATTCTTGTTGACGATATGATTGACACGGCAGGAACGATAACTCACGGCGCAGAGGCCATTATGGAAAAGGGCGCCAAGGAGGTTTATGCCTGCTGTACGCATCCCGTGCTTTCGGGTCCCGCGCTTGAAAGAATAGCGGCGTCGCCCATAAAGGAGCTTCTTGTGCTTGACACGATAGAGCTTCCCGAGGAGAAGAAGACGCCGAATATTAAAGTCCTCTCGGTTGCAAATATCTTTGCGGAGGCCATTGAAAGAATTTATGAGGATGCTTCCATAAGCACGCTCTTTACGCCTGCTGACTGAACAGAAAAAGCTTTTATCAGTGCGTTTGCCCGCAGTAAACGCACTGATTTTTCGGAAGGATGTGCGGAATGTATTTAATTGCAGGTCTCGGAAACCCGGGGCGCGAGTATGAAAGAACCCGCCACAATGTGGGGTTTACGGCTCTTGATTATCTGGCGTATGACGCAAATATCAATGTGGGCAAGCTTAAATTTAAGGGAGTGTACGGCGACGGCATTATCGGCGGCGAGAAGTGTATTCTTTTAAAGCCCCTGACATTTATGAATTTGAGCGGTGAAAGCGTCAGAGAGGCTGCCGAATATTTCAAGATAGAGCCGAATAAAATTATAGTGCTGTATGACGATGTTGACCTTGAACCCGGAAGGATAAGAATACGTCCAAAGGGAAGCGCGGGCGGACACAACGGAATAAAGTCAATCATTTATCAGCTTTCCTGCGAGGATTTTATAAGAGTGAGATTCGGCGTGGGCAAAGCGCAGCGCTCATTGACGGAGCATGTCCTCGGTCATTTCAGCGAAGAGGACGGAAACAAGGTGTCCGACGCGATAAGAAGCCTTCCCGATATAATAAAGATAATTATTGAGAAGGGCGTTTCGGAGGCAATGAACAAATATAACGGAAACAAGGAGCAAAAATGAGATTTGAGAATCTGCTTGAAGGCAGCGCCGAATACGAAAAAATAATATCAATGGCAAAGGATAATTCATATCCTTTACATATAGTGGGGCCTTCCGAATCGGTTAAGGCTCATTTTGCGGCGTCGTTTTTAAAAAACATCGGAAAAAAGTGTTTTATGGTGACATACAGCGAGCTTCAGGCACAGAAGCTTTACGACGATATATCGTTTTTTGCGAGAGACGAGGCGGTGCTTATTCCCGAGGCGGACATTGTTCTGTACAAAATAGACGCGTCAAATAATGAGGCGGAAAACAAGAGGATGAGCGCGCTGACGCTTATCGAGTCAAAGAACATTGTCATAATGAGCATAATGTCTCTTTTGCAATATGTTGTCCCCTTGAAGGATATGGAGCGTTTGTCGCTTAATCTTTCTGTGGGAACGGAAATTCAAATGAAGAATTTGACCCGGCAGCTTACGGAAATGGGCTATGTGCGCCTTGACTGCGTGGAGCGTCCGGGGCAGTTTGCCGTAAGAGGCGGAATAGTCGATATTTTCCCGCCGGGCGGCGAAGCCTTCAGAATTGAGTTTTTCGGCGATGAGATTGATTTGATAAAGGTATTTGATACCATTACCCAGCTTTCCACCGACAAAAAGGACAGTATAAGGATAACTCCCGCATCGTCGCGTTATTTTTCGGGAAGTATGCTGTCATATATCGGAAAGGACGACCTTATTATATTTGACGAACCGGCAAGGATTTCGGAAACGGCGGAGACGATAAAATATGAGATAGAGGAAAACATCAAAAGCCTTATGGAAAAAGATGTTGAGGTTGATTCCAAAAAGGAATATATACAAAATTATCATTCTTTGATGAACAAAATTTCCTCAAATCGGATTTTATCCTTTTCCGCGCTTAGCCGCGCATGCCCGGATTACAGACCGAAAGCCGTTCTCAATCTGACGAGCAAGACTCTTCAGAATTACAGCGGCAATATAGAGTTTTTATATGACGATATAAAGAGCTGGATTGCAAACAGGTACAGGATTTTCGTTCTCGGCGGAAGCACACAGAGGGCAAAAATGCTTTGCGAAGCCCTTAGGGACAGGGGATTTAAAGCTGTTTACGCGGAGTCGCTTTCGGAGGTGGAATATGTAAGGGGCGTTGTAATTGTGACGAAGGGCTCCGTTATGCGGGGCTTTGAATATCCGCTTATCAATACCGTTGTCGTGAGCGACAGAGAGATTTTTTCCGCTGAAAAGAAGAAGCGGAAGGCAAAGAAGCTGCCGAACGCTTCCAAAATAAAGGATCCCGTGGATATTGCTCCCGGAGATTTTGTTGTCCACAACGTTCACGGTATAGGAAAATATATCGGAATGAAGCGGCTCGAGGTGGACGGAATAACGAGGGATTATTTCAAGATTGAATACCGCGAGTCTGATTTTCTGTACATCCCCGTTGACCAGCTTGATTTGATTAACAAGTACGTCGGAGCGGGAGAGGGCAAGGGCGTAAAGCTAAACAAGCTCGGAGGATCGGAGTGGGCGGCGGCAAAGGCAAAGGTTAAGAAGAACGTTGCCGAGATGGCAAAAAAGCTTACCGAGCTGTATGCGGCGCGCAGTGTTTCCCAAGGAGTGGCGTTTGAAACGGATTCGCAGTGGCAGAGAGAGTTTGAGGACGATTTCATATACGAGGAAACGGAGGATCAGCTCCGCGCAATAGAGGAAGTAAAGGAGGATATGGAGCTGCCCAGACCTATGGACAGACTTTTATGCGGCGATGTGGGCTACGGAAAGACAGAGGTCGCAATGAGGGCGGCGTTCAAGGCAGTGGACAGCGGATATCAGGTGGCGTATCTCGTGCCTACTACAATTCTTGCGCAGCAGCATTATAATAACTTCGTTCAAAGGATGAAGAGGTTCCCGATAACGATAAGAATGCTTTCCCGTTTTTCTACCAGAAAGGAAGAGGCGGAGACGCTGAGAATGTTGAAAAGCGGAGAATGCGATGTTGTAATCGGAACACACAAGCTTCTTTCCGACAAAATAGAATACAAGCGCTTAGGGCTTTTGGTGGTTGACGAGGAGCAGCGCTTCGGCGTGGCGCACAAGGAAAAGATAAAGGAAATCAAGAAGAACGTGGATGTTCTTACCCTCAGCGCAACGCCGATTCCGAGAACACTTCACATGGCGATGGTGGGAATAAGGGACATGAGCGTTCTTTTGAATCCGCCGGAGGACAGGTATCCCGTACAGACATATGTTCTTGAATACAACAAGGTTATAATACAAAACGCAATTGAACGCGAGCTTTCCCGAGGCGGGCAGGTATATTACGTTTCAAACCGTGTCGACGGGATGGAGCGGACGACAACGGAAATTGCGGCTCTGGTGCCTGACGCAAGGGTAGAGATGGCTCACGGGCAGATGAGCGAGAATCAGCTTGAAAGAACGATGATGCGCCTCTTAAACCAAGAGATTGACGTTTTGGTATGCACAACGATAATTGAAACGGGTATGGATATACCGAATGTCAACACCATAATAATCGAGGACGCCAACAATTTCGGGCTTGCGCAGCTCTATCAGCTGCGCGGACGTGTCGGACGAACGAACAGGCTTGCGTATGCGTATATGACCTTTGATCCGAAGAAATCCCTTGATGAAACCGCCGAAAAGCGTTTGAGAGCCATAAAGGAGTTTACGGAGTTCGGCTCGGGCTTCAAGATAGCGATGCGCGACCTTGAAATAAGGGGCGCAGGCAATCTTCTCGGTCCCGAGCAGCACGGATTTATGGCTTCGGTCGGATATGATATGTATTGTCAGATTCTTTCCGAGGCGGTAGATGAGGCTATGGGACTTCCGCCCGAGGAGAAGAAGGTATCGACTCAGATTGACCTGAATGTAAACGCATATATACCGAATGAGTACATTTCCTCTGAGGCGCTCAGGATAGAGGCGTATAAATCCATAGTGGCGATAGAGGACGACAACGACTACTACAGGGTTCAGGAGGAGCTTGAGGATCGCTACGGAACGATTCCCGAATGTGTGGATATGCTGATGCATATTGCCGTGATCAAGGCTTCGGCAAATTCGGCGGGAATAACGGAAATCGCGCAGTCGGAGGACGGCGTTACACTCAGATTTGTAAAAAGCAGGACGCCGGATATAAAGATATTGTCAATGATATCGTCAAGCGGCAGAGTTAAGATACTTTTCGGCTCGGGAGACAGACCGTATATACTCATAAGAATGAAAAAGCCTTCCGGAAATACGCTGATTGAAAATGTTAATTTTGTATTAACGTGCTTGCAAAATCCGAAGCTTTAATGTATGATATATTTGCAATTAAAATACGAAAGGAATTTAGAGATGAAAAGAATTATATGTATTGTTATATCGTTGCTTATGCTCGTTCTTCCGGTGCTTTCAGGCTGCGGAAACGAGAACGCGGAGGAGCCTGTTTCGGAAAATGTTGTCGCAACGGTCGGCGATTTCGAACTCACTATGGAGGATTTGGAATTTTATGTAATGATTTCGGGCGCGGTTACAAGTGCGCAGCAGGAGGTCGGCTCCGAAGCCGGCTGGGAGGATGCTGAAATGACGGACGGCAGAACGGCGCGCGAATATGTTATTGAAACCGCGCTTGACGGAGCGCATACAAATTTTGCCTTCAGAGCCAAGGCAAAGGAACTCGGCATTTTTGATTCCGATGAAGAGACGGCATTTGTAGAGGAGCAGATTGAATCAAACGGCGGTCTTGAAGCATTGACATCCTACGGTTATCCCGAGTCGGCGTTAAGAAAGTATTTTGCAAGCATGGGCGCGTTCTATGCCATCGCGAAGACAAGATGCACCGAGGAAGAAGCAAAGGAAGTCTTTAAGGATTATATTACGGCAAAGCACATCCTCTTTACCTTTGAGAGCGACGGTACGGGCGACGATGACGCAAATACCCTGAAAAAGGCGGAGGACGCATACGCAAGGGCAATGGCGGGAGAGAATTTCGAGGATCTCATAAACGAGCTTAACGAGGATACGGGAGAGGATCCCGAGGCGGGCTATACCTTCGGAGAGGGAGAAATGGTAGATGAGTTCTATCAGGCGTCAAAGGCGCTGGAAATAGGCGAAATAAGCGAGCCTGTCAGAACAAGCTACGGATATCATGTTATAAAGCGTTATCCGCTTCCCGATGAAGGCACTGAGACGTATGACACATATATTGAAAACATCAGACTCAACAACGGTTATAATGACATAACCGATGATGAGATAGAAGAATGGAAAGAGACATATGCTCTTAATAGAGTGGAGTCGGCGATTGACAGCCTTGACCTCTCGCAATATACAACTAACGATAACTACGTTGATGCCGCGGCTTTTGACGAAACAGAAGCAGAGTAAGAAAATTAACAAAGAAGGGACTTTTGCGTTG
>CAZIBK010000018.1:13577-16026 GCA_964537125.1 uncultured Oscillospiraceae bacterium | reverse complement strand
TTGTTCAACGGAATCAGCCGAGATTGAACTTCTTCTTGAACTTTTCTACGCGTCCGCCTGTATCAACAAGCTTCTGCTTTCCGGTGTAGAACGGATGGCACTTGGAGCAGATTTCGACATTGATTGTTTTCTTTGTAGAACCTGTTTCAAACACAGCGCCGCATGCACACTTGATAACGGCAGGACCATAGTTAGGATGGATACCCTCTTTCACTACGTTCACCTCTTTCTAACGCTTTGATGTATAAAAAATAATTATAAATGCGGTTTTATGTCTCAGCAGACATTTACGATTATAGCATAGCGGGCATGATATTGCAAGCATTTTTTTGGATTTTTTTCGGATACGGAAGGCTTTCGGAAATTATGTATATGGAGGTTGGGACGAAATGCAACAATGAGTTGTGATATAGTGCCTATGAAGGGAAGTGATAGAATTACAGAGCGTGAAAAAAGATTTGCGCAGTGTTACTTGAAAACACTGAACGCAACTCAGGCATATATCGACGCGGGATACAAGGCGAAGGACAGACGGTGCGCGGGAAATAACGCGGCAAGAATTATGAGGCGTCCGGATGTAAAGCGATATATTGACGAGGAGCTTGAAAGAGTGCGGAGGCAGAGCGAAGCGGAGACGGGAAGCATGGTGGAGCTGCTTTTTGTTATCGCGAATACATCGCCGGCAAATCTTGCGAAAATTGAGGAGGTTGACGGAAAGCAGAGGGTGGTATGGAAAAGGCTTGAGGAGCTGGATGATGAGACGAAAAAGGCTATCGCATTGATAAAGAACACCAAAGAGGGAGTGGAGATTTCACTTCTTGACAGAATGAAGGCGATAGAAATGCTTTTTAAGTACATGGGACTTGAAAAGCAGGGAGAAGGCGGAGTTGTAATTATGGGAGAGAAGGACATTGAGGACTGAAATTAACCTGAAGGACGCTGTGGGCGGAGGATATGGAAGGTTTTGGAGATTCAGAGGAAGATATCGGGCGGTTAAGGGAAGCCGCGCAAGCAAGAAGAGCAAGACGGCGGCGTTGTATTACATATACAATATGATGAAATACCCGGGGGCAAATTTGCTGGTGGTGAGAAAGACTTACAGAACGCTGAAAAATTCGTGCTTTGAAGAGCTGAAATGGGCGATAGGAAGGTTAGGGGTCGAAAGATACTGGCTGGTAAAGGAAGCGCCGATGGAGATGGTGTATCTGCCGACGGGACAGAAGATATATTTCAGGGGATTGGACGACCCGTTAAAGGTGACCTCTATAACAGTGAGCCGCGGTTCCCTTTGCTGGATGTGGATTGAGGAGGCTTATGAAATAACTGATGAAAACGACTTCAATGTGCTTGACGAATCGATAAGAGGAAGAACGCAGGGAGACTTATTTAAGCAGATAACGCTGACATTTAATCCGTGGAATGAAAGGCATTGGCTGAAAAGAAGGTTCTTCGACGAGGAAAGCCCCGATATTCTGGCAATGACGACAAATTACAAGGTGAACGAGTTTTTGGACGACGCGGACAGGCGCGTGTTTGAGACTATGCGTATAAAAAATCCGTCGCGCTACAAGGTTGCCGGACTCGGAGAGTGGGGAATAAGCGAGGGCTGCGTGTTTGAAAACTGGAGAGAGGAGAGCTTTGAGGCGGACAAAATAAAGGGAGAAGGAAAGGACGCGGTGTTCGGGCTTGATTTCGGCTATGTAAACGACCCGACGGCGCTCTGCTGCGCCATTGCCGACGAAAAGGAAAAGAAGCTGTATATTTTTGACGAGCTGTATGAAAAGGGACTGTCAAACGAGGAGATATACAGAAGAATATACAATATGGGCTACGCAAAAGAGAAAATAAGGGCGGACAGCGCGGAGCCTAAGAGCATAGACCAGCTGAGGAATCTCGGACTGAGACGGATAAGAGCGGCTAAAAAGGGCGCGGACAGCGTAAGGCACGGCATAGACCGTGTGAGGGAGTATGAAATAATAGTACATCCCAAATGCGTAAATTTCATCACGGAAATATCAAATTATTGCTGGGAGAAGGATATATCGGGCAATCTGACAAACAGACCGAAGGATGAATTTAACCATCTGATGGACGCCATGAGATATGCGGCGGAGGGAATCGGAGAAGAAGGAAGCTTCACGTTTTAGAGAAAGGAGAGCAAGCGGTGGGAAAAATAGGCGAATGGGAGGACATTGCGGAGAAAATAGCGGAAAGCTTATTCTTCGGGGCGGTAATGAGCTTTGAAAAAGAGGAGCTTATGAGACTTATTTTCCCGACGGAAAATGAAGAATGTAATACGGAGGCGGAGGATTTTTCGGAGAGAGAAAAATATGCGCAGGAGAGCGCGGCGCCGACCCGAATTGAGGATATGTTTTCAGAAAAGCGGGAGAGGGAAATTCAAATAACCGGAGCCGAATATGACGCGGCGAGGGTTTGGGAGGCGGAAGGA
>CAZIBK010000018.1:0-13477 GCA_964537125.1 uncultured Oscillospiraceae bacterium | reverse complement strand
AGGGTTTGGGAGGCGGAAGGACGCGCGGCAAGGTTTTGGGAGGCGGCAGAAATTGCGGACAGGGTTTGGAAAGCGGCAGAAATCGCGGACAGGGTTTGGAAAGCGGCAGAAATCACAGCGGGGCTTTGGGAGGAAGAAGCGGAAAAATCCGCGATATATTACTATTACAGTGATGCGGGAGAGAGTTCGGCTGCCGTGCGGGCGGGAAGCGCCCTTGCGGTCAATGAGGAGGAAAGCGCGGCGGAGCATGATTTATCGGAGGACGGAGATTTTATCGAAAACGCGGCGTTTAATGATTTATATGCGGAGCTTTTCCGAAAAGAGGCGATGATAAGGGAGTACGGCGTAAATGAGGTACAGCTTCCGAAAATGATATACGAGGCGGCGGAGGCGGAGGACGCGGAAGCGGCAGTCGGAAGCGAAGCATATGAAGCGTATATAAGTGAAATATACGAAACAGAGGGCATGGGGAGAAGCGGAGCGAAAAGGATTATCGAAAGCGCGGCGGAGCGCGGAGGCGGAGAGAGCCGTGAGGTAAGAATCGAGATGGTAAACAACAATAATATTTCCTCAAAGGCGGACATAGACGATGTGGCGGATATGCTGACGATGAGGATATGCGACATTATGAACCGCAGTGCGGACGGAATATATTAAGGCTTTAATCAGGACAGGAGGAGCGCGGACATGAGTATTTTGAAAAATATAGCCGAGATGATAAAGAAAGACAGCTGCACAATGAGCGAAAAGGAGTTCTTTGAAGCGGAAATAGCGGCGTGGAAGGGAAGTCCCGTAAGGCGGAGGATGATAGAGGGAGAGAGGTATTTCCGCGGCGAGCACGACATATTAAAGCGCGAGAGGACGGCTATCGGAGCCGACGGAAGGCTAAAAAGAGTGGAAAATCTTCCGAACAACCGCATTGTGGACAATCAGTATCAGAGGCTGGTAAATCAGAAGGTGAATTATCTTTTGGGGAGAAGGTTTGTCATAGACACGGAGAACGCGGAGTATCAGAAGGAGCTGGAGAAGATATTCGGCGACGGCTTTCAGAGGCTTATTAAGTGTGTGATGCGAGACGCGATAAACTGCGGAATAGCGTGGCTGTATCCCTATGAAAACGCGGAGGGAGAGCTGAGATTCAGAAGAATACCGAGCTTTGAGGTGCTGCCCTTCTGGAAGGACGGGGAGCATACGGAGCTTGACGCGGTTGTGAGGATATACGAGGCGGAGGGCTACCGAGGAAGAAGAGCGTGTACCTATGAGATGGCGGAGATATATACAATGGAGGGCGTAAGGCGTTATGAGATTGAAAACGGGAGGCTTATAGGCGCTGATACGGAGGAGCCTTACTTCCCGGAGGGTATTTACGGAGAGCGGAGGATTCCGTTAATAGCATTCAAATACAACGAGAAGGAGATTCCCCTTATAGCGAGGGTTAAGAGCTTGCAGGACGCGCTGAACGTGACGCTGTCGGATCTTGAAAACAATTTACAGGAGGACGCGAGAAACACAATTCTGGTTTTACAGAATTATGACGGGACGGATTTAGGGGAGTTCAGGCAGAATCTTGCATCCTACGGAGCGGTGAAGGTCAAGACAGTAGACGGCGCGCCGGGGGATATAAAGACCCTTTCGACAAGCTTTGACGCCGGAAATTATGAAAAGACGTCGGACATATTGAAAAACGCTATCGTTGAGAACGCGATGGGCTACGATTCAAAGAGCGACAAGCTCGGGAACAGTCCCAATCAGCTTGTAATACGCTCGATGTATTCGGATCTTGATCTTGACATGAGCGAGGCGGAGACGGAGTTCAAAAGCTCTCTTCACGAGCTGAGAAGGTTTATTGACGAGTATTTGCTGAGGACGGGCAGAGGGTATTTCAAGGAGGAGAGAATGGGAATAGTTTTCAACCGCGACTGCCTTGTAAATGAGTCGGAGGCGATAGAAAACTGCGTAAAGAGCGCGGAGCTTCTGAGCGAGGAGACAATAGTATTACAGCATCCGTGGGTCGAGGATGTAAAGAAGGAGCTTGCCCGTAAGCACGGGGAGCGGGCGATAATTTGATGAAGGGAGGTGAGAAGAATGAAGAGAGAGGAGCTTGAGGCTCTTGGAGTCGGAGAGGAAGCGTTAGAGGCGATAATGGAAAGCGAAGAAAAAATACGCGGCGAATACGAGGACAGGATAAAGGGCATTGAACGAGAGGCGGAAATAGCGGATATTCTCCGCGAGAGCGGTGCGAAAAACGTAAAAGCGGCGCGAGCGCTTTTGGAGAAAACGGACGGCGATGACTACCGCGAAAGCGTCAGAGCAGAAATTGAGGCTTTAAAAAAGGACGGCGCGACAAGGTTCTTGTTCGAGAGCGGCGTGAAGGCCTTTGAGCCGGCAAGGTCGGGCGAAAGGCTGCCCGACAGTGTAAAGGGAGATTACGAAGGTCAGCTTGCGGCGGCAAGAAGCAGAGGCGACCGCATTGCCGCCATAAAGATAAAGCAGAAGGCGGCAAGCGAGGGCATAGCGCTTATGTAAATACGAAGGTATGTTAAGAAAACAAAAAAATGAAAGGATGAGTTATTTATGGCAGTTGTAACAGGAGTGGGAACAAGTTGGAATTTACCGAATTACGCGGGTGAGCTTTTTACGGCAGACAGCTCGCAGACGCCGCTTCTCTCGATGACGGGAGGTCTGACGGGAGGAAGGCAGACTGCAAGCTCCGAATTCCCGACGGCGGTGCTTTTTGATTATCCCGAGGCGAGTCAGCCGTCGATATCGGAGGAAGGGTCGGTGAATGCGCCAACGTCAAGTCTTATTGCAAGAGAGCAGGAGACAAATGTTGTACAGATTCACCAGGAGGTTATAAACCTCACATACATGAAGATGTCAAACAGCGGCGCTATGTCGGGGCTTAACTCTGCCGCGGCAAACAGCGTGGAGGATGAGAAGGCGTTCCAGATTCAGCACAGGCTTATAAAGATAGCACGCGATGTGGAGCACAGCTTTATTAACGGCGTATTCAGCAAGGCGACAAGCGCGGCGACGCCAAACAAGACAAGAGGATTGATGGAGCTTACAAAGAGCGGAACGACAATAGACGCAGGCGGCGCGGCGCTTTCAAAGAGTATGCTTGATTCGCTGTACAGACAGATGGCTGAAAACGGAGCGTATTTTGACAATATGGTAATGTTCCTTCCCGCGTATCAGAAGCAGGCGGTGACGGATATTTACGCAAATCAGTTTAATGCGACTATGAGCTCCCGCGAGACAATAGGCGGCGTGAGCATAAATCAGATAGAGACAGACTTTTTCAGAATGGGCGTTGTCTGGGACAGATTTATGCCGAAGGACGCGGTGCTTATCGCAGATGTGGCGCACATCGCGCCCGTGTTCCAGGCTGTGCCGGAGAAGGGTGTAATATTTGAAGAACCCCTCGCAAAGACAGGCGCGTCGGACATGATACAGATATATGCGCAGATAGGTCTTGCTCACGGCCCGTCCTTCCTTCACGCGTCTATAACAAATCTTGCGACGGCATAAAAGGAGGTCGCGGATGTGTTCGGATGTGAAGAGCTGAGAGAAAGGCTTATGGATTTGGGCTATGAAACAACGGAAACCGAGACTGACGTGCTGGAAAGGGCGATAAGGCGCGCGGAACAGGCGATTATGAACACATGCAACACCGAAACGGTACCCGATGAGCTGAAATTTACGGCGCTCGACATTGCGGCAGGGGAATATCTCCTTGCCGCAGGTCGGGAAGATGAGGCGAGAGGCGTGAAATCTGTGTCGGAGGGCGATGTTTCGGTAGAGTTTGACAGCACGGGCTCGCTTATAGACGAGCTGCTCAATTCCGGAAGAGACGAAATGCTGTCGTTCAGGAGAGTGAAATGGTGAAAAGGGTGGAAAATGCCGCGCGGTTTCTGATGAAGGACAAATGCAGCATCTACATAAAGAAACCGGTGGAGGAGGATTCGCTGACACGGTTTGAGACGGTGCTGAAGTATGAGAATGTGCCGTGTGCAATTTCATCAAAGGCATACCTTTTCGGGGAAAACGCGGCAAGTGAAAATGACAACCTTGCCGAGGCGAAGAAAAGCGTAAAGCTGTTTTTGCCGCCCGAATATGAGGTGGAGGCGGGAAGCACGGTCGAGGTGAAGAGGCTCGGAAAAAGCGAGCTGTACAAGCGGAGCGGTCAGATGAAGCGCTACCCGTCGCACAATGAGGTTATGCTTGAGCTGATGAAGGACTGGGCGTAAAGGAGGAAGAAGAGGTGGCTTCGGTAATAGAGGAAATGGTGAAATCGCTCGCTAAAAGACTGAGAGAAAGGTTCGGAGAAGAATACAAGGTGTACACCGAGGGCGTGTATATGGGAGCCGAAAAGCCCTGTTTCTTTATAGAGTGCGAGAAAGCGGAAAAAATACCGCTTTTGGGGAAGAGGTTTATGCTGAGAGTGAGTCTTGCGGCGACGCTTGCAAGCGAAAGCGACACAAGGCGCAGCGAAGCCGAAAACGCGGCGCGGGATATGTTCGGCGCAATGAGCTGTGTTGAAGCGGGCGGGCGGATAAGCCGGGGAAGAGGGCTGAACGGAAGATGCGAGGACGGCGGATTTGTGATGCGCGGAGTATATGATATTTTTATGACAGAGGACGAAGGGCAGGAAGAAATTGCCATGATGGAAACTATGAGCGTAAAGTGAAGGGAGGATCAGGATGGACGAGTATATTGAAGCGGAAAGATATTTAAAAGAGGATATAAAGGCCTCGGCAAAATTTGCAAGGTATAAGGACGCGGTGGAAGCTTTGCTGGAGGAGGACGTTCTTTACAGCGTTGAGGAAGCGGAAGAAATCATAGAAGGTTTTATGAAGGGAAGTGTGGAATAAATGGCATTGGGCGGAGGTACGTTCACAAATTACAACAAGGTATTGCCCGGAACATATGTAAACTTTGTTTCGGCGGCAAGCGTGTCGGCGAGTGTTTCCGACAGAGGCGTCGCGGCGGCGGCAATGGAGCTGAGCTGGGGACCTGAGGGCGAGATGTTCACCGTCACGGCAGAGGAATTTTTGAAAAACAGTGTGAAATACTTCGGTTATTCATATGTTTCGGACGAGATGCGCGGAATAAGAGATTTATTTCTTAACGCGTCAACCGTGCATTTTTACCGTCTCGGCACATCGGTGCACGCGAAAAACGGCTTCGGAACCGCCAAGTACGGCGGAAAGTGCGGCAACAACATCAAGATAAAGATAGCGAAGAATATTGATAATACCGCTCTTTACGATGTTACCACCTTGTATGCCGGAGTAAAGCGCGATGTACAGAGTGTGGCGTCGGCGGCAGAGCTTACGGACAACGATTATGTTACATGGAATACAAGCGCGGAGCTTTCGGCAACGGCGGGAACGGGTATGACGGGCGGCAGCGACGCAAAGGTGACAGGCGAGAATTATCAGGAGTTTTTGAACGCGGTTGAGGAGGTTTCCTTCAACACTCTCGGCGTGGCGTCCGCGGACAGCACGGTAAACAGCCTTGTGGCGGCGTTTACAAAGAGGATGCGGGAAGAACAGGGCGTAAAGTTCCAGAGCGTTTTATACAACTGCGAGGCGGACGACGAGGGAGTAATAAATGTGGCAACGCCCGCGTCCGACGATCAGGGCGCGGCATCGCTTGTATGGTTTGTAACGGGCGCAAGCGCAGGCTGCAATATAAACAAGAGCCTTTTGAACGCAAAATACAACGGGTCGTTTACGATAGGAAAATCGTATACGCAGTCGGAGCTTGAGGAGTGCATAAGCGGAGGAAAATTTGTATTTCACAAGGTGGGCGACGAATACAGAGCGCTTGCGGACATAAACTCCCTTGTGACAACGACTTCCGACAAGGGCGATATCTTCAAGGAAAATCAGACGGTGAGAATAATCGACCAGATTGCCTGCGACGATGCGCGGCTCTTTAAGACAAAGTATCTCGGAACGGTGCCGAACGATGAAGCCGGAAGGCTGTCGCTCTGGAGCGATATCGTGCAGCACAGAAGAAATCTGGAGAAGATGCGCGCAATAGAAAATTTCAGCGATGAAGACGTGACTGTTGAGCGCGGCGAGAGCAAGACGGCGGTGGTAATATCGGGGAAGATTTGCCCGATAAACGCTATGGCGCAGCTCTACGTTACAATAACGGTGGAATAGGAGGAAGCTTATGGCAGCGATTACGATGAACGGAAGAGATGCGATATCCGCCTCGCTTGCGGAATGTTATGTTACTGTGGGTACCGACAGATATAACTTCATGCAGATGATAAATTTCGAGGCGAGCATCACAAAGAACAAAAATGAGATACCTATTCTCGGACAGACGGGCAGAGGCAACAAGGCTAACGGCTGGACGGGAGTTTTCAAGGGAAAGGCCCATTACAATCAGTCGATATTCCGCGAGATGCTCATGGAGTACAAGGAGAGCGGAGAAGACATTTATTTTGATATACAGGTGACAAATTCCGACCCTGCCAGCGAAGCCGGAGAACAGACGCTCATTTTCACCGGCTGCAACATAGACGGGGGAATACTTGCAAAGTTTGACGCGGAGGGAGATTATTTGTCGGAGGAGATATCGGGAACCTTTGAGGATTTCAAGATGCCGAAGAAGTTCGGTCTGCTCAGCGGCATGAAATAATAGCGGAAAGGAATTACAATTCGGATTCGCCGTAGGACGAATCCGGATTGTATAAGCAGAGAGGAGATAAAAATGGATTTAAGGCTGTTTTTAAAGGAAAACAAGATAAAGAGGGAAAACGAGTTTTACAGAGCGACCGAGTCCCTCAAAGGGGAGGACGGCGCAGCCCTTGAGTGGGAAATAAGGCATATTTCCACAAAAGAGGACGAGAGGATAAGAGAGGATTGCTTGCGAGAGATAAAGGGGCGGGGCGGAAGGATAGATTATTCACTTTACATGAGAAGGCTTGCCGCCGCAAGCGTTGTATATCCGCCGCTTTACAATGCGGAGCTTCAGGATTCATACGGGGTAAAGACGCCCGAAAATTTATTGACGGAGCTTATTGACGACCCGGGAGAATATCAGGAGTTCATAAAGTTCGTTCAGAAGGTAAACGGATTTGATGTGAGCATGAGGGAAAGGGTGGAAGAGGCAAAAAACTGATAAGTGAAGGCGACGGAGACGCCGTATACGCGTACTGGTGCCTTCACCATCTGAATATGAGACCGAGTGAGTTTGCATTTATGGAAAAAAACGAAAAGGCGTTCATAATTGCGGCAATAGATATTTATCTTGAAAACAGGAGGGGATAAGGAGTTGTATTTACTGTATCTTGACCATGAGCTGTTTCCCGTGGCGCCCGAGAGAATTGTGACAGAGACGGGAATCAAAAACAGGACGGTCAGTCTGATAGACGGAAGCGAGGTGGCGCTTATGGGAGGACGGTCGCTGAAGAAATTCTCCTTCGAGCTGCTTTTGCCGATGAGCGAGTATCCCTTTGCGGTATATGACGGAGGCTTTAAAGACGCGACGTATTATATAGACAAGTTAGAGCAGATTGCGAATAAAGACGAGCCTATCTGGTTTGATGTTTACAGAACGCTGCCCGACATGGAGAAAACGTACCTGACAAACGTGTTCGTCGTGCCTGAAAAGATAGCGATAGAGGAAAACGCCGAAAACGGAATGGACATGAAGGCTTCCGTTGTACTCAGAGAGTACAGAAGATTAGAGGCGGGAATCGTGTCTGACGGGACGATATACGCTTTACAGACGCGGACAGACGATATGGAGGTTCCGGATACATATACGGTAATGCAGGGCGACTCGCTGTGGATGATTGCAAAGAAATACCTCGGAAGCGGAGAAAAGTATGTATATCTTGCCCAAATAAATTCGATAAAAAGTCCGTATACGATAAACCCGGGGCAGGTAATAAAGCTGAGGGAGTGAGAGTATGGCATTAATCACGAGCTATAAAAATACCGCGACGGTTATAAAAAACGGATCGGCATATGACAAGGGCTCCTACAGAAGTATTTTTGATTTAAACGGCGGGGGAAGCGGGCTGAGAGTATATATAAAAAGCAAGCTGAAGATATACGAGGCGGTCGTTGCCGGAGAGGCGAGGTTGGAGAGAGAAGAGTTCTGCGCGTCAAAATTTACGTTTACGGTTCTAAAGGATTCAACGCTTTCTTTTGACCAAGGCGACGCGGTAAGCGTGAAGTATGACGGGGAGAACATTTTTTTCGGATTCGTATTTGCCAAAAGCCGCGACAAGGAGGGGCTTATAGAGGTCACGGCATACGATCAGATGCGATATATGAAAAACAAGCGTACATATACAAGAGGACGCATGACGCTTGATGAAATCATAAGCAAGATGGCAGCGGAGTACAGTCTGAGAACGGGCGTTATCGAAAAAAGCAATATCAAACTTATGCCTGTTGCGGCGGAGAATGTGTCGCTGCTTGACGTTGCGCTGAAGGCGGCGGCAGACACTATGGAAAACGGCGGGGAAAGGTATATATTATACGATG
Source organism: uncultured Oscillospiraceae bacterium (assembly GCA_964537125.1). Classification (GTDB taxonomy): domain Bacteria; phylum Bacillota; class Clostridia; order UMGS1883; family UMGS1883; genus CAZIBK01. Next base: position 4,958 of record CAZIBK010000018.1, on the reverse strand, counting down.
ACGCGGGATATCTGACGCTTAAGAGGGAATCGGCGATGACGACAAATATATACATAGATTCGTCGCTTGCCGAGAACTATGTGTATAGGGATTCAATCGATACAGGGGTATATAACACTGTAGAGGTCTACAACGACACGGCGAGACTAAATCTCAGAGCCTTGGCGGCGTCATCCGACGGCGAGACCGTGAAAAAGTGGGGTACGCTTATTTTATCGAAGAAGGCTGAGAATGCCGCCGCAATGGAAAGCGAGGCAAGGGCTCTTTTAAAGAGGTACGACAGAATAAACCGCGAGATTGTTTTGAAATGCGCGGCGGGAAATACGGCGCTGCGCGGCGGCTGCAGAGTATATGTAAATATGACGATGGGGGATTTATCGCTTGCGGGGCAAATGCGCGTAAAAAAAGCCGTGCATTGCTTTGAGGACAACGCATATACGGCGGACGTTTATCTTGACGGAAGCGAGATAGAATATTAAGCGCGGAGGTGAAATAGGTTGGCAAATATTGCGGAGGCAATAAAACAGTGCGCGGCGCTTTCCTTTGACGCAAGGATACCCTGCGACGTGTTTTTCGGTAAGGTGACGAGTGTGGAGCCGTACAAGGTGGTATTGGGAGAAATGACGCTTGACGGGGATGTTTTATACGTCGCAGAGGGGCTGAAACCGAAATCAAGCGAGGTGAGTATAGCAGGATATCACAAGGAGGTGGTTATAAACGAAGGCTTACAGGAGGGGGACACTGTTGTTCTGATAAGAAAATGCGGCGGAACCGCATATATAGCGGCGGCTAAATTGTAGAGGAGGGGAAAAGGAATGCTTCCTGAGGATTCGGAAATCGTTCAGAGCGGCGGGATAGGCGAGAGGGCTTCGAGCAAAACCTACAGGGCGGATTTGGACAAAAACAAAATAACGGGAATTATTGACGGGAAAGAAGCGCTGGAGCAGGCTATATGCTTTGCGCTTTTGACGCAGAGATATGAATACGCGATATATCCTCATTCATACGGGACGGATTGGAGCGGGGCGATAGGCGAAGGCTTCTTGAAGGCGATGGCGGCGGCAAAGACGGCTGTAACCGACAGTCTGATGTGCGATGACAGGATAATCGGAATCGATAATTTTGAGTTCGAGAAAAAAGAGCGCGGAATGCGGATGAGCTTCAGAGTAAAAAGCGTGTTTGGAAACATTGACGAAGAAGGGGAGGTAGGAGAGAATGGGTTTATATTATACCGATTATGACGAGCTTCTGGAAAATATGCTTAAGAAAGTTCCGGAGGATATCGACAAGAGGGAAGGATCCTTGATATACACCTGCTGCTCGGCGGCTGCCGCGCAGATGGCAATGCTTTCGATTCAGCTGGATGATTTATATAATAACGCGTATGCCGATACGGCGGAGGGAGAATATCTGGACAGATTAGTCTCGTTTGTAGGGACGGAAAGACTCGCCGCGACAAAGGCTGTTGTAAAGGTGGAGGCGGACGCTCAGCTGAAAACAGGAGATGTGTTTTCGGGAAACGGATATAAATATGTGATAACGCAAATATGCGACGGATACTATCTGGCAGAGTGCGATACGGCAGGATCGGAGCCCAATTCGCTGCTTGGAGAGCTGACGCCCGATGAAGATATTGAAGGCTTGGGAAGTGCGAGCATAACAAAGATTATCGCGGAGGGAAAGGAAGAGGAGGACGACGAATCTCTCAGAGAACGCTTTTACAACAGGGCAAGATATCCCGTATGCGCAGGAAATCTCAATTATTACAGGGAGGCGCTGAAGGAAATGTCGGGCGTGGGAGGGGCAAAAATACTGCCTGCGGCTGACGGCGGCGGAACGGTGAGGCTGATAATAACGGATACGGAGTACCGACAGCCCTCGGAAGAGCTTGTAAGCTATGTTCAGCAGCAGATAGATCCCGTGGAGACAAGCGGGCAGGGGTTCGGAATCGCGCCGATAGGACACAGGGTAAAGGTCGAGGGAGCGCAGGAGGTCGATATAGAGGTGACGCTGAGAGCCACTCTCAAAGGGGGCGACCCTGCCACAGCCATTATCCGCCGCGCAAGATCCGCGTTCCCGGGACTTTTTATCGAGGAAAACAAGACATGGGCGGGGAAGGAGAGGATTGTGCTGAGAGATTCGTTCTTTGAAAATTACTTTTTGCAGTTTTCGGATTTGATTGATGATGTGGAGATATTATCGATAAACGGAGAAGAAAACAGGCTCATGCTGCAAGAAAATCAGATATTGGGGGAAGTGACCGTAATTGACAGCGTATGATACTTTGTCCTGCTTTCCGTATTTTATGAGAAATATAGAGGAAATGAAATGCTTTGCCGATGAAATAGATACGCGGCTATTAAATATACACACGTCAAAAAACTATATGCTCAATGATATAACGCTGCAGGCTTTCCAGGCAGACGGCAGCTCCAGATGGGAGGCGATTCTCGGAGGGTATGACAGCACAGCCGAATTTTGCGGCGAAAATGAACAGGTGAAAATAAAAATCAGCCAGACAAAAACAGTGACGGCTGAAAGTATAAAGGAATATCTCAGGTGGAGATACGGGGAAGGGAACTACAGTGTTGAGTATGACGCGGACAGTTTTATACTTAATGTGACGGTATATGCCTCCGCCGCGCAGACGAGCGGTTTGTATGAAAGAATTAGAGAGTATGTGCCGTGCAATATCATAGTAAACGCGGAAATAATAAATCAGTAGAATTTTTCAAGCGGAATTTTCTGAGGATTATTGGGTTGACAAATGTTTTTCACGGATATAAAATATAGACAAGTATTCTACAGGAGGATGATCTGAATGAAAAAATGTTTGTCGCTCATAGTAGCGGTAGTGATGCTCTTTTCGGCGGGCTTCGCCCTTCCGGCAAGCGCGGAAGAGGCGCAGAATTACGCGAACAGGTTTTGCACAATCGAAACAGAGAACGGAGAGTTTTTGACTCCGTCGGGAGAGGACAAGGGAAGTTCGCTTACCGTCTCGGAGAAGGCTGAGGAATGGAGATTCAAATACTATTCCTCGGGCAGTTATTCGTTTATTGATACTCTCGGTCTTGCAGCCGATGTAAACGGCGCGTCAAAGGACGAAGGGGTTACTGTTATACATTGGACGCCCACAGGTTCGTCCAACCAGAAGTGGTTCCTTGAGGAAGCGGAGGCGGGATATTATTACATAGTTTCCGTTTATTCCGAGCTGTACCTGACGGAAGAGGACGGCGTTATAACCCAGGAGGCTCCCGACGGGGAGAAGAATCAGCTCTGGAAAATAACCGAGGTTGGGGAATATGAGCCGCCTGTGGAAAAGATGCTGGAATCGGAGGCGGCAAAGGCGCTGCAGCCTTACCGCTATCAGAGGCTTTGCGATTACCTTTTGTCGGGCGGGGAGTTCAATGAGCTTTGCTATAATAAGGTCGAAGCAATGATAGATGAGCAGAACTACTTTGAAATGCCGGCAGAAGAGCAGGCAGAGTTTGTTGAAAGCTGCTTCAGCGTGGTTTCGACAGACCTGATGTACGGAAGCATGGCTACAAAGCTCAGCCCCGAAATTGAAGTGGTAAATACCGAAAAAAGAGACGGCGTGTGGCTTTGGTACAGCAAGCCGTCGGAAACGGCATGGGTATATACGATAGACATAACCGATGAGGAATCGGGAGAGGTGCATGAGTTTGAGTATATCTCGGTTGAGGCAAACGATGAGGAGTATGCTTCAACCGTGGGCGAGAGCGTGGGCTGCTTTGAAGCGCCGATAAGAAGAACGCTCAACACCTTCTTCTGGACGGCGGCGGACGAGGGCACATGGAACGGCGGCGGCGGTCAGATATGGAATAACACAGGCTACCGCGGAGACGTTGACAATATGGTGCAGATGTTCGCCCACGAGCTCGGTCACGTTATGGATGACGGCAGGATAGATTTGAATGTATGGCTTCGTGCTATCGCGCAGGATATGGTGCCTGTAACAGGATACGGAAACACCACGCGCTGGGAGGATTTGGCTGAATTTTCCAGAATGTATCTCCTTGCGCGCGGAGATGAGGATCGCATTGCCGCAATTGAAAAGACATATCCCGCAAGAACAGTCGCTTACAAGGCGCTGCTTTACGCGGTTGACAGCGAATACTATTCGCAGTATGAGGACGAGTACAATATTGCAACGGCGGCGATAGGCGATTTGGAGAGCGACGGATATATCAAAATATCGATAGGCGGCAAGTATTTGACCGATGAGGACGGCGTTCTTACCCTTTGCGACAAAAAGGCTGCGGCATCCGACTGGCAGACATGGGCTGTCTATCCCGGAGACGAGGGGACAAGCGTGCTTCAGAACAAGGCTACGGGAAAATATATAACATTTGATTCCGGCTCAATAGGCGCGAAGCTTGTACTCGGCGATGAAGCCGATTCCGTAGGCGTTAAGAGCGTTGACGGGGGATATAATCTTATTGCGGAAGCAACGGGATTTTGCGTGAACGAAGACTTTGTGACGGCTCTTGAAGGCGAAGCGGCGGTATTTGAGGTTGAGGAAGCGGGAAAGCAGCCCTATGTGGGGAATGAATATACCCTGAAGCTTTCGCTTACGGGCGAGGAGTTAAGCTATGACGAGGAAAACGGTATTACGCTTTCCGAAAACGGAGCAAAGCTTGCACTTGTATCTGCTGACAGAGGATATTACAGTATCAAGAACATCGAGACGGGAAAGCTGCTTGACATAAGCGGCGGAAGCCCGGAAAAGGGAGCACAGGTTATTTTCTATCAGAAAACGGGCGGAGAAAACCAGCAGTTTGAAATCGTTTCAAACGGTGACGGGACTTACTCCTTCGTGGCACGTCATTCGGGGCTTAAGCTTGCGGTGAAGGACGGAGAGCTTTGCCAGGGCGACGGCGCAGGCTTCTACACAAGGTGGGAGCTGAATAAAGAGTAAAAATACGCAACGGGACTGC
>CAZIBK010000017.1:0-16193 GCA_964537125.1 uncultured Oscillospiraceae bacterium | reverse complement strand
TTTCATTTCCTTCGCCATGCCGAAGGGGAGAAGAATATTATAAGCGGGAAAAGCTCAAGTCTTCCCGCGAGCATATCTATCGAAAGAACGCATTTGACAAACGGAGAGAACGCCGCAAAGTTACCCGTAGGCCCTACCATTCCAAGCCCGGGGCCTATGTTGTTAAGCGTTGCCGCAACGGCAGTAAAAGAGGTGATAATGTCAAAGCCGTCGGTCAGAACAAGCAGAAACGAGCCGGTAAAGAAGAAAATAAACGTACAGAGATAAACGTTTACCAACCGTATAATCTCATGGCTTATAGGCTTGCCGTCCATTTTAAGTATTTTTACACTGCGGGGATGAATAAGAAATGACATCTGTTTTTTTACGGTTTTGACATATATAACAAGTCTCGACACCTTTATTCCGCCGCCTGTGCTTCCGGCGCAGGCTCCTATAAACATAAGAATTACAAGGATGCTTTTTGCAAGCGGAGTCCACATATTGAAATCGGTGGTGGCAAAGCCCGTGCTTGTCATAATACTGGAGGTCTGGAAAAAGACGTCCGTAAGATTAAAATACTCGTGAGCGGAAAAGAACAGCGACGCGCCCACGATTGCCGTTGCCGCAAAGTAAATTGCGAAATACCAGCGCATCTCCTCGTTTGAGACAGCTTCTTTGAATTTGCGGGCAAAGAGGAGGAAATATACATAAAAATTTACGCCGAAAAGAAGCATGAAGACGGAAATAATATTTTTTGCCGCAATTGAGTAGGATGCGATAGAATCATTCAGCACCGCAAAGCCGCCGGTTCCCGCGGTTCCGAAGGTTACGCATACAGCGTCAAAAAGAGGCATACCCGCAATAAGAAGAAGAATTATCTGACTTACAGTGAGAAAAATGTAGATAAGATACAGTATTTCCGCGCTTTGGCGAATCTTGGGCATCAATTTGCCGACAGAAGGCCCCGTGCTTTCGGCTCTCATAACATAAAGCCCCTGACCGCCGCCGATTGTGGGAATGATGGCAAGAATAAACACCAAAACGCCCATTCCGCCTATCCAATTTGAAAAGCAGCGCCAGAAACGCATACCGTGAGAAAGTGCTTCAATATCGGTAAGAATGCTTGCTCCCGTAGTGGTAAAGCCTGAAATTATTTCAAACACGGCGTCTATGTAGAAAGGGATTTCGCCCGAAAGCGTAAACGGAACGGCGCCTATAAGCGATATTGCAAGCCATGCCAAGGTAACGACAATAAAGCCTTCTCTGGCAAAAAAGCGTTTTTCCTTCGGGCGATGTGCCTTTAATATAAAGCCGACTGCCCCGAAAACAAAAGCGCACGCGAGAAAAAGAAAAACCGTATTCTCGCGATAGATTGCGGAAACAATGGCGGGAAGCACCATAAATGCCGATTCTGCGATTATAACCCAACCTGTTATATAACGTATAATGGAATAGTTCATGTTTATTTACCCTTCTCTATTATATCGGAAAGACCGGAAAGCTTGTTCGTTGCGGTTGTTACCACTATTACGGTGTCGCCGACGCCCATAGTGTCGCTGCCCTTTGGAGTTACAAGCCTGCCCTTTTTGTTTATACAGCCTATAATAACGTCTTTTCTTATATTGAGATTCATCAGCGGAACATTTGCAATGCCCTGCGATACGGCGGAATTATCCACATAAAACTCGAGGGCTTCGGCTTTTCCGCCTATCATTTTGTAAAGTGCGAGTATATCGTTTTCATTGGCGGAATTACTCATTGCCCTGACGTATCTGATTATATGTTCCGCGGTAATATATTTGGGGAAAATAGTGGTGCCGACAGGGATTGATTCGAGAATTTTTTCAAAGGATATACGGCTTATTTTTGTTATTATTTTAGGATTTGCGACATTGTGAGCATATAGCGACATCAGAATATTTGTTTCGTCAAAATCGGTAAGAGAGATAAAAGCGTCTACGTTTGCAATGCCCTCTTCCTGAAGCAGATCCTCATCCGAGGCGTCGCCGCACAGTATCATAGCCTTCGGCAGAAGAGAACTGAGCTGCTCGCAGCGTTTGGGATTGCGTTCGATGATTTTCACCTGCTGCTTTGCGCGAAGAAGCCTTTGAGCGAGATAATATGCAATTTTACCTCCGCCCGCTATCATGATGGATTTTATTGGCTTCGCCTTAATGCCGATTTTTTGGAGAGTCGAGGTAGTTTCATGCAAAGGCATTATAACCGAGATGAAATCCCCCGCGCGAAGGGTGGTGGAGCCGTTCGGAATAATGATTTCCTCGCCGCGCTCGGCAATGCATACAAGGATGTTTTCCGAAATCTTTTGGTGTAAATTTGAAATTGTCAGTCCGTCAAGAACGGAGTCGTTGGGAATCTGAATACGTATTATTGTGACCCTGCCCTTGGCAAAGGTGTCGACCTCAAGGGCGGAGGGTATCTGAATAAGCCTTTCGATTTCCATTGCTACGGAAATGTCGGGATTTATGGCAAGCGCAAGTCCGAGTTCCTCTCTCAGGAATCTGATTTCGGAATAAAATTCCGGATCTCTGACCTTTGCAATGGTTTTGCAATTACCTGCTTTTTTTGCAATAAGACAGCTTAAAAGGTTTGTTTCGTCATTACCGGTAACGGCTATGAGAACGTCGGCATCCGTAATGCCCGCATCCATTTGCGCCTTGTAGCTTGTGCCGCTGCCGACAACGCCCTTGATATCCAAAGAGTTTACCGATTTATCGATAACCTCGGCGTCAATGTCAAGGAGCGTGATATTATTGCCCTCGTCGCAAAGCTGGCGGGCAAGCGTAAGACCTACTTTGCCTCCGCCCACGATTAGTATGTTCATATATTACCCTTCTTTCGGAATACACTATTTGGCATCCCTGTTTACATAAGTTGACTGAAGCTTTGAATACATTATTTTCTGACTCGAATACAGTCCGTAGTAGCCGGACATTATATAGCTCACCGCTGCCGCAAGAGCGAAAAACAAAATTCCCTCGCTTCCGAAAAGCTCTACGCTCAATATAACAGAGGTGATGGGGCAATTTACAACGCCGCAGAAGGTTGAAATAAGCCCTATTGCGGCAGCAAAGGACGCGTCAAGCCCTATAAACGGAGCAATAAAAGCGCCGAAGGTGGAACCGATAAAAAACGTAGGTACGATTTCACCGCCCTTAAAACCCGAAGAAAGCGTTACAACGGTAAGCACGAGCTTAAAGAAAAAGGCGAACGGCGCGGCTTGCCCCTCCTCGACGGCGCGCCTGACGATATCCATTCCGACGCCGTTATAATCGTTTGTTCCGAAAATTAACGTCAGCAATACTACAATAAGTCCGCCAATAAACGCTTTCAGGTAGGTAGACGATATTATCTTTGAGAAAAAGCGTGAGAACTTATGCATACAAACAATAAATACAACGCTCAGAACCGCGCAGAGAGCCGCCATAATAATAACCTTAATAATCAAAAGAGCATCAGCCTCGGGCATTGCGGGAATCGCAAAGGCTGTCTGCGGAACGCCGAAAAACGAGGCAACCGAGAGTGATATAATTGCCGCGACAAGACAGGGAAAAAAGGCGTTATAGTAAATTATACCGACGCTTATTACTTCCATGCTGAATATTGCCGCAGTGAGCGGAGTGCCGAATACTGCGCTGAACAGCGCACTCATGCCGCACATTGTCATTACATGGACGTCCTTTTCATCGAGGCGTAAAAGCCCTCCTATATACGAGCCTATACTTCCGCCTATCTGAAGGGCGGCGCCCTCTCTGCCGGACGAGCCGCCGCAGAGGTGGGTGAGAGTAGTGCCTATTAAAATGAGCGGAGCCATCAGTATAGGTATTTTTTCGGAGGAGCGGATAGAATTTATAACGGTATTCGTGCCCTTATCATTTTGCATTCGGCAAATACGGTAAATAAACACAATCAATAATCCCGCGAGCGGGAGCGCAAACAAAAGAAAAGGAAATCTCTCCCGCAGACCTGTGGCGCCCTCCACGCTGTAGTGGAAAACAACGCCCGACAGCCCGCACAAAAGACCCATAAGCACAGAAAGCACCATCCATTTTGAAAGGGACGCGACATATTTACTTATTTTTTTGATTTTATCTTCGCAATATGCTTTAAAGCTCATCTAAACATCTCCAAAGCTAATTCACGATAACTTTATCACAATAAGTCGATTATGTAAAGCTTTATTTGAATATTACTTGACATTAAGCTGCATTATAAGTTATAATATGAAAGGGATTTTTTAATGAAAAAGGATGATTGCCTTGAAAAGAGCGCTTATATTTATTATTGCGGCGGCAGCGGCTTTGTCTTTCGCAGGATGCAAAGGCAATAACGATGACGCATATGTTCCGTCGGAGCCTGCAGAGGTGTCGACGGGGAAAATAATTCCTGACGATGTGGATGAAAATTCACCTGAGGCAAAGGCTGTCAGGGAAGCGGCGGCAGGTATGCTTGATGCGTTTATATCGGCAGATTTTGACGCTATAAAGGATGCTCTTGTTGAAGAGGACGAGGAATATTTTGATTTTGAGTCCGAGCAGCAGAGGGAGTTTTACTCCGCGATATTCCCGAAGGTTGAATACGAATTTGAGTCCGTGGCTGAGCATGACGGCGTTTACGGAGTTATGACCACTGTATATTCGCCCGACATGGCGTCGGTTTACGGCAGTATGATTCTGGACATTATGGACTCCGATGAAAATTATACGGAGGAAGAATTCCGTAAGAATAATACGGAGACAATGAAGCAGCTGCTGGATTCGGACGACGGCTCCGTCCCCACGAGAGAAGAGGAGCTTTATATTTACGTTGAATATGATAACGGAAAATATATTCCCCGATGTGATATGTATCTCGCAAACGCTCTGCTCGGAGGATCCGCTGAGGCTTCCGATGAAATCAGAACAACGTTAAATGAAGCCATAAATTCCTTGGGTGCTGAGTAATCGGAGGGACGCAAATAATGAGTGAGTCTGTGACAAAGGCAAAAATACTTGTTGTAGATGATGAATACAGAATGAGAAGGCTTATAAAGGACTTTCTTGAGGTAAACGGCTACGTTGTGCTTGAGGCAGCCGACGGAGAGGAAGCGCTTAACATCTTTTATCGCGACAAGGATATAGACCTTATTATTCTTGATGTGATGATGCCGAAAATGAGCGGCTTTGACGTGCTTATGGAAATACGTTCATCCTCGCAGATACCGGTTATAATTCTCACTGCCAGATCAAGGGAGAGCGATGAGATAATGGGGTATGACATAGGGGCGGATCAATATATAACAAAGCCCTTCAGCCCGAAGGTGCTTGTGGCAAGGGTAGAGGCAATATTGAGGCGTACGATGGTGCAGCAAACTCAGAAAATTGAGCTCGGCAATATTGTGATTGATAAGAGCGCTCATTCCGTTTTTGTAAACGGAGAGGAAATATATCTGAGCTTGAAGGAGTTTGACCTGCTTTTATATCTGGCTGAAAACCACGGGATAACCCTTTCCCGTGAAAAAATACTTGACAATGTGTGGAATTACGACTACTTCGGGGACGCAAGAACAATAGACACTCATATAACGAAGCTGAGGAAAAAGCTTGCCGGCTGCGGAAGCTATCTTTCCACGGTGAGAGGTATCGGCTATAAATTCGAGGTATCAAAGCCATGACACATTCTCTTTCGCGAAAGCTGATACTTGTGTTTTCCGCAATTCTGCTGATGGTTATCGCTCTTAACACAATGATAAACGCGCTTCTGCTCGAAAAGGTATACAGGAGTCGAAAAATATCCGCAATGAAGGAGCTTTATGATATAATCGAAGGGCAGTATTCCGATAATGCAAGCGAGGATGATATAAAGAGTATTGTTTCGGAGGTTCTTTCATATGAAAATCTCAGGGTCTACATATGGGACGGAGACAATAACATCATTATTACATCTCTTCCTATTTCGCCTTCAAACGAAAATGAGAAAAATAATAATGAAAAAAATGCTGAGGCAGAAAGAGCGCCCCGAGAGGAGACAAGCAGGGAAAGCGCCACAGGGAACGGACTTGAGGAAGGCTTACGCCGTTTCCCGCGGCAGGCTCCGTCGGAGGAGAGAAACCGCAGTCTTCCGTCAGCGGCTTTTATTTTTGACGCTCATATAGCGCCGAATGACAATATTTACGAATGTGACGATTATTCAATCGTTATGTTTGAGGATTTCAACAGCCTGGGGCAGAAGAGCCTGTATCTGAGAGGAAATCTTCCCGAAAACAGGAGGATTGTAATACAAATGCCGATTGCGCCCATTTCCGAATCGGCAGCCATTTCAAACACCCTTATGCTTGCCGTAGGTATAATTATGCTTGTAATAGGCATTTTGATAGTATCCGTAACCTCCCGCACAATTGCGCGCCCGGTGAAGGAGCTTTCGGAAATAGCGGACTCGATGCAAAACCTTGACTTTTCAAGAAAATACACCGGCAAAAGCCGCGATGAGATAGGCAGCCTCGGCGCGAGCATTAACTCGCTGAGCGCAAAGCTTGAGGAAACCATTAACGAGCTGTATGAAAAGAATGAGCAGTTGGAAAAGGATATTGAATTAAAAAGCCGTATCGATACCATGAGGAAGGAGTTTATTGCAAATGCCTCGCATGAGCTGAAAACTCCCGTTGCGCTGATATCCGGATACGCCGAGGGTTTGAGGGATAATGTTGCCTCTGACGAGGAATCGAGAAGAATTTATACCGATGTAATCATAGATGAGACCGAGAGGATGGATCATATTATTCATCAGATGCTTGACCTTATGGAGCTTGATAACGCGCAGGAAATGTTGAAAAATGAGAAGATTTCACTGGCGGCTCTTACGGAGGACGCAATAAATGCCTGCTCGCTTCTTGCAAGGAACAAGGGAGTAACCATAGAGTGCATGAATGTGGGCGACACAAATGTGTACGGCGATTACTGGCGTATTTATCAGGCAGTGATAAATTATATTACAAACGCGGTCAATCATGTTGATGAAAAAGGTATCATAAAGGTTTCAATTGAGGAAGAAGGAAGCAATGTTCGGTTCAGCGTATATAACAGCGGAAAGAACATTCCCGAAGAGGAAATAAACAATATCTGGGAACGCTTCTACAAGGTTGATAAGGCGCATACAAGGGCGTACGGCGGAACGGGCTTGGGGCTATCAATCGTGCGTTCCGTAATAGAGCTGCACGGCGGGGAATACGGCGTGATAAACAAGCCTGAGGGCGTAGAATTTTATTTTGTTATAAGCAAGGAGAAATTGACATGAATTTAAAAAGAACGGTTATATGTTTGGTAATTTTGATGTGTGCCTTGGGCTTCAGAACCGCTTTGGCGGAGGATATTGATTTCACATCCTTTATAGACGAAAGCGGAACTGCCGTAATTCCGGAAGAGATTGACGGCGCTGTGATTGAAGAAATACCGGAAAGGGCTTTTTGTTCGTCGCCGGATTTAAAGAAGGTTGTTTTACCTGAAAGTGTGCTTAAAATCGGAAGCTATGCCTTTTCCGGCTGCAAGGCGCTTAAGGAGATAGTTTTTTCTGACGGCATTACCGAAATAGGGATAAATGCGTTTTCCAATTGCGGAAGCCTCGTTTCGCTCAAAATGCCGAAGGAGCTTAAAAGTGTATCGGAATATGCGTTTATGAATTGTTCTTCACTGAAAAGCGTGTCCTTTTCCGAAAAGCTCACATCAATAGGCTTTGCCGCGTTTGCATCATGCAAGGCGCTCAATACGGTGAATTTCAGCGAAGGGCTGCAGAATATTGCCGCATCGGCATTTGCGGGCTGTGAAAGCATTACCGATATAAAGCTTCCCTCATCTCTGACAAGAATTAACGAGGATACATTTTCAAGCTGCACAAGTCTGAGAAGTGTGGTCGTAAACGGAAAAGAAACAACGTTAAATTCAAAGGCATTCAGAAATTCACCCGAGGCAGTAATATATGCCGACCCTCAGTCGCGCGTATATGAAGACGCGCTTACGGCAGGGCTTAATTGTATGTCAATTTACGGAAGTGCCGATTCCGTTTTGAAAACGGCGTTAAAGCAGCTTTTTGAGGAGTCTGCCGTATTTGGCTCCGAGCTTGCTTGAAATGGAACGGGACATCCGCACATAGGTTAAATTCATCATATGCTTTTTATATGCTTTCCGCGGTCAAGAGATCATTGTCCGCGGTTTTATTTTTGTATAAAAAACGGCAGAGAGGGGAATATATACCTGTAACCAAAGTTGAGGTGAAAAGCTTTGAATATCAAGCTGCCGTTTATATACAGCCCGAAGGGCGACAATACATTTTTGCTTGGCGAAAACGAAAAAAACAGAGAGGACAACAACTATCAGCATAACAGCGGGTGCCGTAAGCTGAGCGGTTATTATGATATAGATCTCAAAACGCTGAAAAAGGAATTCGGTTTAGCCGAAAGCGCCGACGTAAAACTGAGAGAATTTACCGTAAGGATAGACTCAAAACCGACGGCGGCGTGCGTATTTTTCATAGACGGACTGACAGACAAGGATCTTTTAAACGACTTTATACTTGAACCTTTGATGCTGCGTTCAAGACAGATAGAGGTAAAAAGCCCCAATGATATACCCGACGTGCTTCTCCCGCAGGCGGAATGCAGCATGGAGGACAAGATAGATAAGCTTGCGTTTTCGTTAAATTACGGAAGCGCAATCGTTCTTGTAAACGGAATGGAGAAGGCGGCATCTATTGACATAAAGGGCTGGGACGCAAAGCCCATAGGCGAGCCTCAGAGCGAGAAGGTCATAAGAGGACCGAACGACGCCTTTAACGAACAGCTCAGGTCCAATACTGCCCTTGTACGGCGGCTTATAAGAAATAAAAGCCTTGTAATTGACGAAAAAGCTGTCGGTGTTGTCAGTCAGACGCCGTGCGCCGTCATATATATGAAAAATATTGCCGACGAAAAGCTTGTCAGCGAAGTAAAGCGCAGGGTGGAAAATATTGATATAGACTATATAATGACGAGCGCGGAGCTTGAAATGTATATAGAAGAGAAAACATTTTCCGCCCTGCCGCAGTTTTTATCTACCGAGCGCCCAGACAGAACGGTAAAGGCGGTACTGGACGGAAAAGTTGCAATAATTGTAGACGGATCGCCCTATGCGCTTTTGGCGCCGACAACATTTTATGAGCTGAACGAATCAAGCGAGGATTCGTATCTGAGAGTACCCTACGCAAATATGATGCGGATAGTCAGAAGCATTGCGTTTATCTTATCGATGCTTCTGCCGGGGTTATATATAGCGGTGATGAATTTTCATAACGAGCTTTTGCCGACAAATCTGCTTATTGCCATAATTGCCGCAAAAGAAGAGGTTCCGTTTACAACGTTCATTGAGCTGATATTTATGGAAATAGCCCTTGAAATAATACGCGAGGCGGGCGTAAGAGTGCCGAATCCCGCAGGCTCGACGCTGAGTATCGTGGGGGCGCTTATCCTCGGACAAGCAGCAGTGGACGCAAGCTTGGTAAGTCCTGTCGTGATAATTATAGTATCGCTTGCGGCAATAGGATCCTTTGCCACTCCGAATTATTATCTCGGTCTGTCCGCAAGAGTAATGAAATTTGTCTATATAATACTCGGAGGCTTGGCAGGATTTTTAGGCATAACCGCCGGATTGTTTATAAACGGTCTTATATGGGTTCACACCTATTCGCTTGGCGTCCCGATGTTCGCGCCCTATGCCCCGAAAATGAAGAGCGGCGGACTTTTCGGTGTTACGGTAGAGCCAATTTGGAAGAGAGAGTACAGAAGTGATTATCAAAATCCGAAGAGAAAAGCCAAAGAGGCAAAAATTTCACGCAAGTGGATGTTTAAAAAATAATAATGGGAGAAAATCTTATGAGCAATGATGAAAGCATCGGGTCATTCGGCGCGTCGGCATTTATGATAAGCTTGATTTGTGCAAAGGTATTTATATCGGCGCCTTCATATTACGTTAAACAGTCCGCAAGCGCCGGTTGGCTCGAGGTTTTTATACGCGGTATTTTTGAAGTAATCGTTTTGGCGGTAATTCTCAGGCTTTTAAACGGATTTGAGGGCATGGACATTATCGATATTGCGCAAAGCTCTTTCGGCAGCGCGGGAAGAGTGATAATCGGAATTACAAGCTGCGGTGTGTTTTTGGTGAGCGCCGCGGCAGTGTTCAGGTGCTATGCCGAATTGATCAGAAATTGTATCATAAATCACATTACCTATGAATATATGAGCATATTTATACTGGCGGCGGTTATTACCGCGGCTTATTTGGGACTTAAAGCTCAGGTAAGTCTGAACGGTCTTATCATACCGCTGTTGAGCATTGCGGTAATCATAATGCTTTTGGTTATATATCCGCTTTATTCGGAAGCAAATATTTCACCGCTGCTCGGACGGGGATTCGGAGAAACCATGGCAAATGCCCTTTTGAAAAACGCTTCATATTTTGAAATGGGGACTATATTGTTTATTGCACCGTATTTAGGCACAAAAAGAGATGTAAAGAAAATTGCCTTTACATCTCTCGGACTGTCGATAGCGGTGTTAAGTATAATCACTTTATGCTACCAGCTTGCGGTGCCGTATCAGGCAGGGTCAAGCTTTGCGCTGCCGATGTATCAGATGACGCGTATGCTCAAAGCGGGAACCTTTATGCAGCGGCTTGAACCGCTTATAGTTTTTGTATGGAGCGGCTCTCTGTTTGTATATATAGGAGCCGGTATTTGGTTTGCGGGAAACACCTTTAAAAAGACCTTTTCCCTCAGCGCTTCAAGACCGATGGTATTTATATTTTCGGAGACAGTGTGTCTTTTGGCTCTGATTCCCGGCTCGGAGACGAGTGTGGAAAGAATTTACGACTTTATTCTTTCGTATGCCTATGTAGTATATCCGCTTTTGCCGCTGGCGCTGCTTATAGCCGCAAGGGCGTTTAAAAGAAGGGGAGTGTGCCGATGAAAAGATTTCTGCTGCTTTTTATGGCAATAATATTGATAACCGGCGGCTGCAAATATTCCTCGGAGCCCGACGAAAAAGCTTATGTCACCGCTATCGGCGTTGACAAGGGCGAAAAATACGATTTGCGCTTTACTTTTATTTTTACGACGCCTCAATCGGAAAAATCCGATTCGGAAGGCGGGAGCGGGGAACAGGATGAAACGGTTGTTATTGAAGCGCCGTCGCTGTATTCGGCAATGGATCAGATGAACAGCTTTAAAAGCAAGACAGTTGAGCTTACTCATACTCAAACGGTGGTTTTTTCCGAGGAGCTTGCAAAAGAGGGCATCAAGGAATATATTTATATGCTTGTACGCTCCGATAATTTCAGACCCAATATTTATATATGTATAGCCGATAAATCCTCAATGGAGTTTCTTGAGAAGATAAAGCCTGTGCAGACGTCTCATCTTGAAAAATACTTTCAGCTGATTTTTAAGAAGCTCAATTCCGGCTCTTACGGGGAGATGTATCTTTACGACATATACTTTGATATGCTGAGCGAAAATAAGGCGAGCATACTGCCCTATTGCGCCATTAACGTACAGCAGATAGAGGAATCGGCAGAAAATCCGACCGAAACACCGAGCGAGGCTTCAAGCGAGAGCGAAGAAAATCCTACAGAGGAAAGCGGACACTTTGCTTCAAATACGGATGATTTTGCGGTCAATATCGTTGCGGGGAATACGGTGCGTAAAAATGAAAATCCCGCGGAGATACAGGGAGCTGCCGTTATAAAGGACGGCGTATATCTTTCTGTTTTGGGCAGAATTGAAAATATGATTGTCCAAATGATAAACGATAAATTCCCCGATTCTTATATAACCGTGTCAAATCCCTATGATCCGGACAAAATGATAACTGTTTTTATATCCCAGAAAAACGATACAAAGGTAACGGTAGACACGGCAGACTCTCCTAAAATAAGCATAAGCGCAGACCTTGAGGGCGATTTTATTTCTCTCGGTGAGGACGATACGTTTTTAAGGGATCCTTCGCTTTTTGAAGCTTATTTTAAAGAAAAGATGGAAAAAGAGGTTATGAAGCTGCTCGAAAAAACAGCAAGGGAGCTTGACTGCGACATATGCTCGTTTTTTAAAACGGCAAAAAAATCCTTTATGACTATCGAAGATTGGAACGGTTATGACTGGATTAACAGATACCGTGACGCCGAATTTGATGTTGAAATAAACCTGACAATGAGAACCTACGGCGAGCTTTCGCAGAATGTTTGAGGTGTGGATTTTTGAAAACAGCGATAAAATTACTTTTGTTTTTTACGGTACTGATATATACGACGTCGTTTGCCGTATACGAATTCAGCCATAAAAACAGGCTTGGCGGAGCGGCTGTTATTTTGACGGAAATTTTCTCGGCGTATTTATTTATGACGTATTTATCTTAAAACAGAAATCCTAACAATAATTATCGGGAAATCGGCAGGTTTTGCACATTTTATATTGCTTTTTTAAGCGCGGTGTGTTATTATACTAATAATTATTATTGTTAGGAGGATAACCGATGGACGAGAATAAAGATATTTTGAATGATGAGGGTGAAGCTCCGGTTGATGACGCCGCGGAAGAAGCATTGAAAGCGGTTGAAGCTGTGGAAGAGATGGTGAGCGAACCCGCCGAGGAAGCAAAAGAAGATGCGGTAAGCGAATCCGCCGAGGAAACATCGGAAGAGACGGCGAGCGATCCCTTCGAGGAAGCAGTTGCGGAGGCGGCGCCGGAAGAAAACGCGGCAGAGCTTGAGGTCCCGAAAAAGAAGAAATCATTTGTGCCGTTTGTCATTATTGCCGCAGGCATAGTTGTTTTAGCGGCGGCGCTCTTTATCGGCTATAAGATGACCTATAATCCTTATAACCATATGGGCTATATCAATGTATCGGGCAAAACAATCGGGGATATTGCGGAAGAGTACGGAATGACGCTGGATGAATTTTTGGCTGAATACGGTCTTCCTGCCGACATGA
Organism: uncultured Oscillospiraceae bacterium; assembly: GCA_964537125.1. Classification (GTDB taxonomy): domain Bacteria; phylum Bacillota; class Clostridia; order UMGS1883; family UMGS1883; genus CAZIBK01. Next base: position 3,207 of record CAZIBK010000017.1, on the reverse strand, counting down.
GAGCCGATACGGAGGAAACAGCGGCTTCTTACATGATTCCCATTTCCAAAATAATCGCGAACTACGGAATAGACTTTGAAACCTTCGCAGAGTATTACGGATTTGACGAATCCGTCACAGCCGACACACCGTGGGGCGAAGCGCTTGACTCTATGTCGCTCAACGACATGGTTGGAGAAGAAAACCTTGAGGAATTTATTGAGGAATATGAGCTTGGCGACAAGGTCACAGGCGATACAAAATGGGGCGAGGTAAGAAGAACGGTTGATAAAATAAACTACGCGAAGCAGCAGGAAGCCGCAACGGCAGAGGATGTCGTTGCCGACGAATCCGATGAATCTGCAGAAGACGTTACGGAATAAAAAATAAAAAGCCGCCTGTGGGGGTTTAAAGAGTTTATCTCCCCGGGCGGCAGTGTTATAGATGAAAAAAAATTAAGGAGTGGAAGGTACATATGTACGATTATCTGGTTGTCGGATCCGGGCTGTTCGGTTCTGTTTTTGCAAATGAGGCAAAAAAGAGAGGTAAAAAGGTGCTCGTCATAGACAAGCGAGAGCATATAGGCGGGAACATATATACTGAAGAAATTGAAGGCATACAGGTGCATCGCTACGGTGCGCATATTTTCCATACAAGCAATGATGAGGTGTGGAACTATATAACAAGGTTTGCCGAGTTTAACAGATACACCAATTCCCCGGTGGCGCGCTATAAGGACGAGATATATAATCTCCCGTTCAACATGAACACCTTTTCGCAGATGTGGGGAGTTAAAACCCCCGAAGAAGCGAGGCAAAAAATAGAAGAGCAGATCCGCGGGGCAAACATAAAGGAGCCTAAGAACCTGGAGGAGCAGGCAATATCGATGGTCGGAACCGATATATACGAAAAGCTTGTCAAAGGCTATACGGCGAAGCAGTGGGGAAGAGAATGCAAGGATTTGCCTTCGTTTATCATAAAAAGGCTTCCTGTAAGATTTGTCTACGACAACAATTATTTCAATGATAAATATCAGGGCATACCGATCGGCGGGTATACGCAGATAATCGAAAAAATGCTTGACGGCGCAGAAGTAAGGCTCAACGAAAACTTCTTTGATAAGCGAAGCGAATATGAAAGCATTGCAGGGAGGATTGTTTTCACGGGCATGATTGACGAATACTTCGATTTCAGGTTCGGAAAGTTAGAGTACCGCTCCCTTCGGTTTGAGACGGAGATACTCGACAGTGAAAATTATCAGGGCAATGCTGTGGTAAACTATACCGAGAAGGATGTTCCCTACACGAGAATTATTGAGCACAAGCACTTTGAATTTATGTGCCAAAACGGAACCGTAAATCCGAAAAGCGTTATCACAAGAGAATATCCAAAAACGTGGGAGGAAGGGGACGAGCCCTATTATCCCATGAACGATGAGAAAAACAATGAGCTCTACAAGAAATATTTTGATTTGGCTGAGAACGAAAAGAATGTAATTTTCGGCGGAAGGCTGGGTATGTACAAATATTTTGATATGCACAATATAGTGGCGGAAGCATTGAAATGCGTCAATAAAGAATTCGGCACATAAGACAGCCTACAATACTTCCCGTAAGGTCGGCTAAAAGCGCGCATAAGATACAGTAGCGGGTGTTTTTTGCACGCACGGCGGCGAAGTACACCGCGAGGGTGTAGAAGGTCGTTTCCGTGCTGCCCATGATAACAGATGCACAGCGCCCAAGGTAGCTGTCGGGTCCGTAGCGGGTAAGTATGTTTCGGAAAACTGCCGTTGCTCCGCTGCCCGATACGCTGCGCATCAGCGTCAGGGGGAAAATTTCGCCCGGAATACCCAACAGTCTGCTAAACGGAGATATAATGCTTGCTATTGCGTCAAGCGCACCCGAGGAGGAAAGCATTTCAATGGCAACTATAAGCCCGAATATTGAAGGGAGGATGTCTGCTGCGCACATCAGCCCTTTTTTTCCGCCTTCAATAAAGGCGTTCCATATGTTGACCCTTTTGAAAAGCGCGGCGGCTATTATTATCAGTAAAAATACCGGAATGACATAGGATGACATTCCGTTTATGCTTGAAGCCGTGCGTATCCACCCCTTTCAAGAAAATTTTCGTGAGCATATTTTTGCGCTTGCGGTGCCTGCCAGAAAAGCGGCGAGCGTCGTAATGAGAACCGCAGGCAGTATGTCTGACGGGGATGCGGAGCCGAACTGAGCGCGCCAAGATATTACCGAGGAGGGGATAAGCTGTATCGAGGCGGTGTTTACTATGACAAACATACACATGGCATCGCTTGCTGTTTCGGGAAAGGGATTGAGGCTGTCAAGCCGTTTCATGGCTTGAAGTCCCAAGGGAGTTGCGGCATTGCCCATGCCGAGGATGTTTGCCGACATATTTAGGCTTATTTTAGACACAGCGTCGGAATCCTCCTTTATATCCGGGAAAAGGAGCCTTATAATCGGGCGGAGCGCTTTGGCGATAGTGTTTGTAATGCCGGAGCGTTCCGCCGTTTCCATTATTCCGGACCAAAAGCACATTAGGGGCGCTATCATCAAAAAAAGATCCGCGCCGCTCATTATGGCTGAATTGAGCATATTGACTATTTCTTCGCCGTTTCCCGACGCAAATGAGAAAACGACGGATATTGCAATAAGCGAACTCCATATTACTGTAAGCATTAGGTTCACATCCTTTAAAAATTACATAATGTATTAAACTTGCGATATAACAAATTTAAGAAAAAACAGTATAAATTGTCGGAAAGCGCTTGACAAGCAAGAAAAATGGTGCTACACTGGGCTTAGATTCGGAATAAGTTTTAATATTATTGGAGGTGCTTGTTATGCCGAGAAAAGATGGATCTAAATCAACGAGCGTTATGCGCAAGGTAGATCAGCTGGGTCGTGTAGTTATCCCCAAGGAGCTCAGAAAAAGCTTTGATATAGAGGATAATAAGGATCTTCTTGAAATCTACGTTGAGGGCGACAAGATTATTCTTAAGAAATTTGCACCCGGCTGCATTTTCTGCGGAAGAGAAGGCGCTCTTTATGCCTTCCATGATAAGCTTATCTGCCCCAATTGTGTAAAGGAAATTAAAGAAAAAGAGTCATTCTGATTCTCGTACATTCTTAAAGCCCGTTTAAAGCCCGATCGATAGATCGGGTTTTGTGTTTTTATCATAAACGAAAAAGATTACTGTAATATATATTATAA
>CAZIBK010000016.1:4475-16665 GCA_964537125.1 uncultured Oscillospiraceae bacterium | reverse complement strand
TTGTTATTTTTCCGATCAAAAAATATCACCCCTTCATCTATATTCTAACAGAAAAAAAGAGTGAAATTCATCCAAATTTCATATGCGGCAAAAAAAAAGCGCAAATCAGCCCGTTTTTTTAGGTTGATTTGCGCTTTTTTTGTTTTTACCTCGGAGGCGGTCCGCCGGGACCTCTGCCTCCGGGCCCTCCGGGGCCTCCCGGTCCGCGCCCGGGACCGTGTCCGCCGCCCGCGTCCGCGTTGAAGCTCATGGCGTTCATTGTCCTCTGCGCTCTTACAAGGGAGGCGTAAATTCCGTTCTTTTCCATCAGCTCGTTATGCGTGCCGATTTCGGCTATTCTGCCCTCCTCAAGCACCACAAGCCTGTCGGCATTTTTTAAGGTTGACAGTCTGTGAGCTATTGCAAAGGTGGTTCTGCCCTTTATAAGGCGGGACAGCGCCTGCTGTATCTGCGCTTCGGTCTCCGTATCAACGCTTGCCGTTGCCTCGTCGAGGATAAGTATCTTCGGGTCTGAAATAACGGCTCTCGCTATTGCGATTCTCTGCCGTTCGCCGCCCGAAAGGCGGTAGCCCTTTTCGCCCACATATGTATCGTACCCGTTCGGAAGCCCCATGATAAAATCATGAGCATTCGCAATCTTCGCCGCGCGGATAACATCGTCCGCCGTCGCGTCGGGCTTTGCGTATGTAATATTTGAGAGAATACTTCCCGAAAAGAGATAGCTTTCCTGCAGAACCACGCCGAGATTATGCTTGTAATAGTCCTTATCTATCTCCTTAATGTTCATGCCGTCAAGGGTAATGGCTCCGTCGTCCACATCGTAAAGGCGCATGAGAAGGTTTATCACCGTGCTCTTGCCCGCGCCCGAATGCCCGACAAGACCTATCATCTCGCCCTGCTTTACGTCAAGAGTGAAATTCTTTACCACGCTTCTGTAGCTCTTGTAGCCGAAGGTCACATTCTTAAATGATATCTGCCCTTTTATTTCGGGAGTCTTTGCGTCGCTGCCGGAGATATCGTCCGCTTCCTCGTCAAGCACCTCAAACACTCTCTGTGCGCTTGTAGACGCCTCCGAAAGCTGCCTCGGCAAATTACTGAACCATTCCATCCTGTTGTACAAATATGACGCATATGTTGAAAACTGCATCAATTCGCCCAGTGAAAGCGCTTCGTGTACAACAAGCGAACCGCCGTAAATCAGTATGAGATAGCTGCCGAAGCCTATAAGAAAGCGTATCGTCGGCCAAACAAGCGCCGAAAACTTTTCGTTGTCCTCGCTCTGATCGCGTACATCGGCGGCGGTTTTTGAAAATTCGTCTATCGCCCGATCCTCGCGCCCGAACGCCTTAACAACGCGCATACCGTTCAATATGTCGTTGAGCTTGCTTGTCATGGCGTCTTCCTTGCGCCTCTGAGTGTGAAATCTTCTTCTCACTTCGCCGCGCGCCTTATTGACTATCACCGTAACAAACGGTATCGGCAGGAGTATAAGTATTGCCATTTTCCAATTGTAGCAAAACAGCACTATTCCGACGCCGATGAAAAGTATTACCTCGTTTATTGCCATTATGGCGGTATTCTGAATGAAATTGCCTATCCTCTGGGTATCGCGGTTTATTCTCTGCATCATGTCGCCGGTCTTTTTGCCCTCCAGCTTTCCTATACCCATCCGCTGAAGCTTTGAATATACCTCTTTCCGAAGATCCCTGACCAAAAGGTTGCTTGCCTTTGTGGAAACAAGCCTTCTTGCGATTGTTATGCCGGTAGTCATTGCGTTGCAGAGAGCCGTCAGAAGCACGAACACCAAAAGCAGCCAGAGTCTCCCGTTTTCGTTTGTGATGGCGTCGTTTATCATGTGCTTGTTGATGACAGGAACTATAAGCATCACCGCCGAATTTATCCAAAAGAGAGCAAGTATCGTCAGATACAGATTTTTGCACGGCGCCGCAAGCTTTATCAGCCTTTTCATTACGCCCAGCTTGTCGCCGCAATGGGGGCATATGTGAGTGTTCCTCAGATAATTTCTTCCGCATTTCGGGCAGCGGCGGGATTCGTCAAAGCTTTCATGCTTTCGCGCGTCTCCCTCCTTGTATTCGGTGAGTATGCGCTCCATCATGGCAAACTGAGGCATATATTCCGCAGTATATACAGCCGCCGCATGGCATATGCCGCCGACTTCGACCTCAAGCCTGCCCGCGCCCACAAGCTCGGCAGCCGTGGCCTTTTCGATTTTTTCTATCGGAAAAACGCACCTCATGGTTTCGTTTTCAAAGGAAACGATGTTTTTGTCGGTTATGACAAACAGCCCCTTTGTGAATTTCCCCGAAGAATCTATGTCGTAGGGGACGGAATAGACAACCTCTCCGAGCTTTGCGCTCTCGATAAGCTCCGCTTCCTTTTCCCCGATATCGCATCTTAATATCATCCACAGACCCCCTTACATCCAGATATCAAGGATTTTAAGGGCCTTGTCGCCCGCCTTTTTGATATCGCTTATTTGGTAGCGGCTGCCGTCAACATCTATAAGTATGACGGAATTTTCTCCCGTTTTTATAAGGTTGGAATTCATGTCAAAGGTCGTAAAGCTGCGCGCTCCCGCACTCGTCAGGGTTTCCCAGTATGTATGACCGAACTCCTCCTTCACGTTTATCACCTTGAGAATTTCGGGCACAAAATAGCGCTTGTCAAGGTCTTTCCCGAGCATTTCCTTCTGCCCGTCTGAAAAGGGATTTATATCTTCTATTATGCCCAGCTCGGTATTTCTGTCGCGGGCAGTCTCCGCCTGACGGCGCACCGACAAAAACTTATCCTTCATGTGCAGCGGAAAGAGCCGCAGAACATCCACTCTGCCTACGTCCTTTCCGTCCACCTTCGCGCCGAGCAGCTCTCCCTTTGTCTCGTAAAACTCTATGTCGTCCTTAGTCAGATAGCGGACGTTTACCGCGTCTCTGAACTCGTGCCTTTTTTCGTCCTTCATTGTCATACACCTCTGATTTCCAAAGCTTCCTTCTGTTTTCCGAGCATATCGGCATAAATTCCGCCGCTTCTCTCAAGCTCCTCGTGAGTACCGATTTCGGCTATTTCGCCCCGCTCAACAACCACAAGTCTGTCCGCGTTTTTCAGCGTTGACAGCCTGTGGGCTATGGCAATTGTCGTTCTGCCCTTCGTCAGGGTATTGACAGCCTCCTGAATTTGCAGCTCGGTTTCGGTATCAACGCTTGCCGTAGCCTCGTCAAGGATAAGTATCCTCGGGTCAAGAAGAATGGCGCGCGCAATATTTATTCTCTGCCGCTCGCCGCCGGAAAGGTTCGTGCTTCGCCTGCCAAGCTCCGTTTCGTAGCCGTCGGGCAGCTTCATTATAAAGTCGTGCGCGTTTGCAAGCTTTGCCGCCTCGATAATTTCCTCATATGAGGCGTCGGGGCGCGCATACGCAATGTTTTCGGCAACAGTCCCGGCAAAAAGATGCGTTTCCTGAAGCACCATCCCTATCCTTCTGTGAAGGTCGCCCGGTTCTATATCCTTGACGTTTACTCCGTCAATCTCTATCGCGCCCTCGTCAACATCGTAAAGACGCGTTATAATGTTCGTTATAGTGCTCTTGCCCGCGCCCGAATGCCCGACAAGACCTATCATCTCGCCTGCCTTAATGTCAAGATTTATGTTGTGCAGCACCGGCTTGTTGGGCTCATACGAAAAGGTTACGTTCTTAAGGCGTATATCGCCCTTTATATCCGCCATTCTTACGGGATTTCTCGGCGGCTCGACGTCAGTCTTTCTGTCAATTATCTCAAAAATACGGTGTGCGGAATTGAGCGATTCGGTTATCCAGTCAATGCTGTTTACCATGGAATCTATGGGCGCGAGTACCATGTTCATGTAGCCCACAAAGGTCATCAGCATACCGAAGGTCATGTGTGTTCCGCTCATTACCTGCGCGCCGCCTATCGCCCAAACGAAAAGCCCGCCGAGCTGAGAAATATATCCCATAACGGGGAAGGTCTTTGCGCCCTGCACACCCTCGCGGACAGAAGCGTCATAAAGCTGACCGCTGACATCCTCAAAGCGGTCTATCTCCTTTTCCTCCTTGCCGAACGCCTTTACAACCCTCACGCCCAAAAGCGCGTCGTTGATGACGGAGTTTAAAAGGCTTCGCTTCTGCCATGAGGCGTTTTTCACCTTGCGGAACTTCGGGAACGCCACCTTCACCATATATATCGTAAACGGCACGGGAATGAATACTATAACCGCCAAAACAGGATTTATCGAAATCATCACCGCCGCGGTTCCGACAAGCGTAAAGGCATTTATCAGAAAGTCAGGTATGTATGACAAAATACAGCTGCATATCTCCGTTGCGTCGCTGTTTACCCTGTTCATCAGTGTTCCGGTGTGCTGTGAATTGAAAAAGCTCATCGAAAGCCTCTGCATCGCCTCAAAGACCTGACTTTTTATGTCAAACTCAATGTGCGCGGTCACATGGGCGCTTATCCTGTCCTTGAATATATTTACCAAAAGCCTTGCCAGCTCAAGAAGTATAAGCAGCAGAACTATTTCCGCCACCTTTCCGTAATACTTCCCGCCGACAGTCAAAACCTCGTCGTAAAAGGTAGCGCCGCTGACATAGGGACGAAGCACCCCGATAATACTCGTTGCAAGCATCGCCAGAAGCATAAGCGCAACATGGAGCTTGTACTTCGGCAGATATCCCAGTATCCTTATAAATATTGCCTTTCTGTTCATGCAATGCGGACATATCTTCCGCCTCGGATCCTTGTACGGTCTTCCGCAAGTGGGACATACGTTGTCATCGCCAATGCTCTTAAAGTCATCGTCCGTAAGCTCTTCTCCGACCTTAAGCTTTTTTATCGCCATACAGAAGCGCCCGATTCCGCGCGATACCGCGTTTGAATAGTACGCTGCGGGCATATCCTCGCCGCCTCGGCGCAGAACTATCTGCCCCGAATTTACGAAATCCTCCGCTCTTATTTCCTCAAACGAATCGAAAGCATATGAGCTCATCGCGCCGCTGCCCGAATCTATGCTTACGAATTTGTCCTTATATGCCAGAAGCCAAACCTCGCCGAAGCTGTCCCCCGAATCCATGTCGCAGCGGATGACCGCTTCAGGCTCCGGCAGAGAATAACGCTGTATATATGAGGATATTTTCTCATCAAGCTCTGTAAATCCTCTTATCAACGTACTCCTTCCTCCATTCCTGTTAAATATCATATAGAGTATAACATGCCTTTATTTGTTTAGTCAACACATTTTTTAGGTACCTCGATATTTTTTAACGGCAATAAATTTATTAAATTTTTTATTTTGGTATGGAATTTCACAGCGCATTATGTTATTATAGAATAGATATTTTGTTAAAAAGCGAGGTAAACAGTTATGATAACAGCGCTGCAGGCTGCAGTACTCGGTCTGATACAGGGATTGTCTGAGTTTCTTCCTATTTCATCAAGCGGTCATCTTACGATTGCAAGCCGCCTTATGAATATGGATCCGGAGGGCGGCAGCCTTCTCACGTTTAACATTCTTCTCCATATAGCGACTCTTCTCGCCGTGTTTGCGGTCTATTATAAGGACATATGGTGCATGATAAAGGCATTTTTCGGTATGCTGGGGGACATTTTCACCGGCAAGGGCTTTTCCTTTGAAAAGGACGAATACCGCCGTTTGGTCGTCATGCTAATAATAGCAACCGTTCCTGCCGTTGTCTCTGCGCTCCTCTTTGAGGATATTATCGCAAATCCCCCGATATGGCTTGTGGGTATCTTCCTTTACATAACCGCCGTACTCCTTTTCGTAAGCGACCGCTTTAAGGAGGGCAATCACAGCTTTGCGACGCTTTCCTTTCCGCGCGCGGTAGGCATAGGCGTATTTCAGGCGGTTGCGGTGCTTCCCGGCATCAGCCGCAGCGGCAGCACCATCGTTGGCGGACTTTTCGCGGGTCTAAAGCGCGAAAACGCGGTTCGCTTCTCCTTTCTTCTTTCCATACCCGCTATTTTGGGCGCTCTTGTAATGGATATTAAGGACGTTTTTTCCATGGGCGAGCAGGGCGCGTCGGCAGGCGTAATTATCCTCGGCATGGTCATAGCCGCAGTTTCCGGCTATGCCTCCATCAAACTTCTTCTCGGAGTTGTCAAGAAGTGCCGTCTCACATATTTTGCGATTTATTGCCTTATCGCAGGAACGTTTGCCATCGCTCTCAATTTCATTCAATAAGCGAGGGAATAAATAATGGCATCATCAAATGCGCCGAGAAAGCGTATTTCAAAAAATACATCTTCAAAAAAATCCTCCGCCAAAAAGAGCGCCGCGTCTAAGAAAAGCGCTCCGATGCGCCGCGAGGTTAAGATTTTTATTGCGGGCTTCATAGCGTTTGTAATTCTTTTGTCGTACTACACTCCCGTCTTCGGCGTGTTCGGCAGGTTTATAAAGAATATGGGTCTTGCCGTTTTCGGCGCTTCGGGGTATATTATACCTTTGTTTATCGCCGCGCTTGTAGTCCACAAGTCGGTAAAGCGTACCGTAAAGCCCTACGGCAGAATATATCTTTCGGTTGCGGGAATCGCGGTTCTTTTGAGCTGCTTTCTCACCATAACGGCTTCGGGAGGCGATACAAAATATCTTGCCTCATCGGACGCGTTCAGCTCCTTCCTTCTTCTTGTGGACGGCGGTATACAGCTCACCGACGGCGGCATTGTCGGCGCCCTCGGCATACCGATTATGTCCTTCTTCGGCGTTACGGGAAGCAAGATAATTCTTGTTTTCTTTATGGTCGTGCTGTTTGCCGCGGCAACTAATTTTATGCCGATAATCCTCAGCGCGGCTCTCGTAAAAAGGATTGCGTCATACATAGGCGCGAGGATCGAGGAATCACGCTCTGCCGCGGAGGAGGAAGAGGAAGAATATTACGAGGAGGAATCTCTCCCCGTGGAGCCGAAAAAGAAAAAGAGAACAGCCGTTTCGGAAGAGTCCTCTCCGAATCAGACCGAGATAAATTTTGAGGAATTTAAAGAGGAAAAGCCCAAAAAAGCAAGAAAATCCCGCAAAAAGCCCGTTTCGGAAGATTCCGAGGCGGAACCCGCAAAGGACTCCGAGCCTGCCGGCGGCAATTTTGACGAGATGCACATCAACATTTTTATACCGAACAGCTCTTCAGAGGAGTCCGAGCCGATTCCCGCGGTAAAAACGGAGGAAGCTCCCGCCCCCAAGAAGGAACCCAACACCTCTGTCGCTATAAAGGAGGACGAGCTGATAACCGAAACAGAGCCGTATGTATTTCCGCCCATAAACCTTCTTGCGCGCAACACCGAGCGCGGCACGGGCGCAAACGGCGCCGATTTGAGGGAGCTTGCGAAAAAGCTTATAGAAACTCTCCATAGCTTCGGAGTTGAGGCAAAGGTTCTGGAAGTAAGCAAGGGTCCGTCCGTTACGCGCTTTGAGATACAGCCCAACACAGGTGTAAAGGTCAGCAAAATAGTCGGTCTTGCCGACGATATCGCACTGAATCTTGCCGCAATTTCGGTAAGAATAGAGGCCCCCATCCCCGGCAAGGCGGCAGTGGGGATAGAGATCCCGAACGCGGGCAATTCCATTGTCCGTCTCCGCGAGGTAATCGATTGCCCTGAATTTGCGAAATTCAAGGCAAAAACGGCTTTTGCCCTCGGCAAGGACATCACCGGCACCCCCGTCATTGCCGATATTTCAAAAATGCCTCACGCCCTCATTGCGGGCGCTACGGGCTCGGGCAAGAGCGTATGTATCAATTCTCTTATAACAAGTATTCTCTATAAAGCCGACCCCTCCGAGGTAAAGCTTATCATGATAGACCCGAAGGTGGTTGAGCTCAGCGTATATAACGGCATTCCCCATCTCCTAATCCCTGTTGTCACCGACCCGCGCAAGGCGGCAGGCGCTCTCAACTGGGCTGTGCAGGAAATGACAAAGCGCTACAGCATGTTTGCCGAAAGCAATGTGCGCGATATCAAGGGCTATAACGAGCTTGCAAAAATGAGCGGCGAGCCCACTCTCCCGAAGATAATTATTATTGTGGACGAGCTTGCCGACCTTATGATGGTGGCTCCGCGCGATGTTGAGGACGCAATCTGCCGTCTCGCGCAGCTTGCGAGAGCTGCCGGGATGCATCTTGTTGTGGCGACTCAGCGTCCCTCCGTCGATGTTGTAACGGGTCTTATTAAGGCAAATATCCCCACGAGGATCGCCTTTGCCGTCTCCAGCCAGATAGACTCGCGCACCATACTTGATATGGGCGGGGCGGAAAAGCTTCTCGGCAAGGGCGATATGCTCTATCTTCCCACGGGCGCTTCAAAGCCCATAAGAATACAGGGCGCTTTTATCGACGACAGAGAGGTAAACAATATTGTAAGCTTCATTAAGCAGCCCGAAGCCGTTTATGACGAGGACGTGCTTGAAAAAATAGAATCGGCTGTCTCGGGCGAGAAGGAGACCGACGCCGGCGACGCGGACGAGCTTCTTCCGAAGGCGATAGAAATTGTCGTTGAGGCAAATCAGGCGTCCGCCTCGCTTCTTCAGCGCAGGCTCAAGGTAGGCTACAGCCGTGCCGGCAGGCTTATCGATCAGCTTGAGGAGCGCGGCATAATCGGACCCCATGAGGGCGCAAAGCCCCGCGCCGTCCTCATAAGCCGTGCGGAATATGCCGAAATGATTATGCAAAGCGAATAATTACGCGAGGTGACAAGATGTCTTTTGCGGACTTTCTTCCTATTACAAAAGAAGATATGGAAAAACGCGGATGGGACTATTATGACTTTCTCTTCATCTCCGGCGACGCGTATGTTGATCATCCCTCCTTCGGAGCCGCCATTTTATCGCGCCTTCTTGAAAAGGAAGGGTACAGAGTATGTATGCTGCCGCAGCCGGATTATAAATCAAAGGACGATTTCCTTAAATTCGGCACACCGCGCCTCGGTGTTTTTATCTCAGGCGGAGTGATAGATTCCATGGTCAATCACTACACCGCCGCAAAAAAACGCCGCAGCGAGGATGTTTACAGTCCGGGCGGCAAGGCGGGGAGGAGACCCGATCGCTGCACAATAGTCTACGCAAATAAGGTGCGCGAGGTGTTCGGGAAAATCCCTCTCATTATCGGCGGCACAGAAGCGAGCCTTCGCCGCTTCGCCCACTACGACTATTGGTCCGACTCCGTCCGCCGCAGTATTATTTTCGACTCGCAAGCCGATTTTATATCCTTCGGCATGGGCGAGCGCAGTACAATCGAGCTTGCAAATATTCTTGCCCAAGGCGGCGATCCCCGCCACGGCAGGGTTCCCGACGGAGTCTGTTATGTAGCTGACGAACCGCCCAAGGACGCCGTTATACTTCCCTCCTACGAGGAGGTCAAAAGCGATAAAAGGCAATACGCGTATGCCACTAAAACAGAATACGATGAGCAGGATCCCTTCCGAGGCAAAATACTTGCCCAGAAGCACGGCGATAAATATGTGGTGCAGATGCCCATGTCAAAGCCTCTTTCCGAAAAGGAAATGGATAGGGTTTACGCTCTCCCTTATATGCGCCAATACCACCCCTCTTATGAAAGCGAGGGCGGGATTCCCGCTCTCGAGGAGGTAAAGTTCTCAGTGACCTCCTCCCGAGGGTGCTTCGGTCACTGCTCTTTTTGCGCCATCACGTTCCATCAGGGGCGCATAGTTCAGTCGCGCAGCCACGCCTCAATACTGAACGAGGTCAGGCAAATGACTATGATGCCCGACTTTAAGGGTTACATTCACGATGTCGGCGGCCCCACCGCAAACTTCCGTTTTCCCGCCTGCCAAAAGCAGATGAAATACGGAGCCTGTAAGGATAAGCAGTGCCTTTACCCCTCCGTTTGCAAAAACGCTTTCGTCTCCCATGAGGATTATGTGAAGCTCCTTCGGGAAATTCGGGCGGTCGAGGGCGTAAAAAAGGTTTTCGTCCGAAGCGGTATCCGCTATGACTACGTCATGGCGGACCCCGATGATACATTTCTTCGCGAATTGTGTATGTACCATGTCTCGGGGCAGCTCAAAGTGGCTCCGGAGCATATATCGCCCAAGGTTCTTTACTATATGGGCAAGCCCGGGCTTGACGTGTATCGGAAATTCTGCGATAAATATTATATGATAAACCGCAGCATAAAAAAGGAGCAGTATCTCGTCCCGTATCTTATGTCAAGCCATCCGGGAAGCACTCTGAAAGAGGCAATCGACCTTGCGCTCTATCTTAAGCGCAACAATATCCGCCCTCAGCAGGTGCAGGATTTTTATCCCACCCCCGGAACGCTTTCAACCGCAATGTTCTATACCGGACTGGATCCGAGGACAATGAAGAGCGTATATGTCCCGAAAACATATGAGGATAAGGCGATGCAACGCGCGCTGCTGCAAGCGTCGCGTCCCGAAAACTACGCTCTTGTCAAAAAAGCTCTTATACAGGCGGGCCGCCGCGATCTTATAGGCTACGGTCCCGACTGTCTTATAAAACCCGAAAGGAGAAATGACCAAAATGGCAAAAATACTCGACGGAAAGGCTCTTTCAAAGAAAATAAAGGCAGAAATACTCGAAGAGGCGACCCTTCTTTTTCAAAAGACGGGAAAAAGACCGGGGCTCGCGGTAATAATAGCGGGAGATGACCCTGCCAGCCGCGTCTACGTTAATAATAAGAAAAAAGCGTGTGCCGAGTGCGGCATTTATTCCGAGGAATATGCCCTTCCGGCAGAAATCTCCGAGGACGGGCTTCTCAGCCTTATCGATAAATTAAACAAAAGGGCTGATATTGACGGAATACTCTGTCAGCTTCCCCTGCCCGACTCCATTGACGAAAAGAAAATACTTCTTTCCATCGACCCCTCTAAGGATGTAGACGCCTTTCATCCCGTCAATGTCGGCAAAATAATGATTGGCGATTATGATTTCCTGCCCTGCACTCCCGCAGGCGTAATGGAGCTTATAAAGCTTTCGGGCATAGACCCTTCGGGTAAGGAATGTGCGGTTATCGGCAGAAGCAATATTGTGGGCAAACCCCAGGCGATGCTTCTTCTTCACGCAAACGCTACCGTCACAATCTGTCACTCGCGGACGGCGAACCTTTCCGATGTTACGAGACGCGCCGATATTCTCGTTGCCGCCATAGGGCGCGCCCGTTTCGTGACGGCCGATATGGTAAAGGAGGGCGCCGTTGTAATAGACGTCGGCATAAACAGGGTTGACGGCAAGCTCTGCGGCGATGTGGATTTTGACTCCGTCTCGCAGATTGCCTCCGCCATAACACCCGTTCCGGGCGGAGTAGGGCCCATGACTATCGCCATGCTTATGCGAAACACTTTGAAGGCGTTTAAGCTTCATAATAAAATTTATAACGGAAAGGATGTATAAAAATTGAAAAAACTGCTTTCACTTTTAATTGCGCTCACTCTTGTTTTATCCGCATTTCCGGTCTTTGCGGCAGGCTCGCTTAATCTTGATTCGCTGCCATACGATGTGTATATGCGCGGCGAAACAATTGTAGTCTCGGGTACTGCCACGGTTCCGGTAACGCTGGGGCTTTATTATCCCGAGGAAGCGGGCGGAACGGCAAAATATATTATAGCGGTGATGCCCTCAGAGCTGTCCGCAGGCGTTGAAATAGAAACTGATACAGACGATATCCTCTGGCCCGACGGCATATGGAAAATAGTCGTACAGTCGGGCGAATTGCGCGAAGAGCTTGAATTTGAGCTTACCGAAACGGTCGATCGCGAGGATGATACGCCCTCAAAGCCTTCCAACGACTCATCAAGCGGCAACGTTCCCACGGTTACGATTATCAATCTTGACCCCTCCGAGCTCACGCTTACGGCAGGCAGCAGCGAAACCGTATCGGTAACCTCCACCGCTTCGTCCTTCTCCGTCGAGGTTGACGATGAAAAAATTGTTTCCGCTTCAATTTCGGGTAAAACTCTCACCGTAAAGGGATTGAGAGCAGGCTCCGCCGTAATTTGGGTAAAAGCGAACAATAACTATGCCGAGCTTAAGGTGACCGTTAAATCGGCGTCGGCGGGTTCAACCGAAAAGCCGACCGAAAAACCCACAGAAGAGCCCGCAGAAAAACCCACAGAAGAACCCACAGAGGAACCTACGGAAGAACCTGCGGACGAACGCTCCGTCTCCTTTGAGGATA
>CAZIBK010000016.1:0-4375 GCA_964537125.1 uncultured Oscillospiraceae bacterium | reverse complement strand
ACAGAGGAACCTACGGAAGAACCTGCGGACGAACGCTCCGTCTCCTTTGAGGATATTTCAGGTCACTGGGCGGAAAGCGATATCATCTATCTTGCGCAAAAAGGCATTGTAAACGGTATGTCCGAGAGCATATTTGCCCCCGAGGAAAATGTCACCAGGGCGCAGTTTGTCACAATGCTTCAAAACCTTTTCGGCTTTACATCCGAAAATGATGAGGAAATTTTCGGCGACGTAAAGAAAACCGACTGGTATTTCTCCGCCGTTTCCGCGGCATATGAATGCGGCATTGCCAAGGGCTCGGAGGGCAATTTTGACCCCAACGCCCTTGTCACAAGGCAGGACATGGCAGTATTTGCATACCGCGCGGCAATCTACGCGGGATATACCTTTACGGACAACGCCTCCCTTCTCTTTGACGATGACGCCCAAATCGCCTCCTACGCAAGCGAGGCGGTATATTATATGAAGGGCGCGGGCTTCATCAACGGCATGACGGAAACATCCTTTGTCCCCGCATCCACCGCAACACGCGCTCAGGCTGCCCGTATAATCGCAAACATCAGCCGCTCAATTTCGTAAAAGCGCCGTATCGGCAGCCCTTTCGGCGGCTGATGCGGTCAATAAAAATTCAATATTAACACCATAGGAGGAAACAAAATGCTTCGTATCTTTGTGGAAAAGAAACCGGGCTATGACGTTGAAGCTCAGGGGCTTCTTTCGGATCTCCGTGAAAATCTGTCCATGGATAATCTTGAAGGCGTCAGAATAGTGAACCGCTATGACATTGAGGGTATAACCGCGGAAGAATACGCCGCAGCCAAAACTCTCGTGTTCTCAGAGCCGCCCGTCGACTTTGCGTATGACGAAACTCTTTCTGTCTCTGACGACGAAACCGTTATTGCAACCGAATACCTCCCCGGTCAGTATGACCAGAGAGCCGACAGCGCGGCAGTTTGCGTGCAGATACTTACTCAGGGCGAAAAGCCCGTTATCCGCGTTGCAAAGCTTGTCATTCTCAAGGGCAGCATCACAGCAGCGGACAGGGAAAAAATAACAAAGTATTATGTCAACCCGGTGGATTCGAGAGTTGCAAAGCTTGAAAAGCCGTCTTCTCTTATTGAAAACGCGGCTGTTCCCGAGGATATAAAAACTGTTTCGGGCTTTATATCCGCTTCTGAGGAAGAGCTTGAAAAGCTTGCCGCTCAGATGGGCTTTGCCATGGACATGGGCGATTTGCGGTTTTGCCGGGATTATTTCCGCGATGAGGAAAAGCGCGACCCCACCTTTACGGAAATGCGCGTTATAGATACATACTGGTCGGATCATTGCCGCCATACCACCTTCGGCGCCATAATCGACAACGTGGATATCGACGACGGCTTCACCGCTCTCAAAAAAGCATACGACGAATATCTTGCTTCACGCGAGCGCCTCTATGCGGGCAAGCATAAAAATCTCTGCCTTATGGATATTGCGACTATTGCCGCAAAGGATCTTAAGAGCCGCGGCATACTTAAAAACCTCGACGAAAGCGAGGAGATAAACGCCTGCTCCATCGTTGTTGAGGCTGATGTTGACGGTCACAAGGAAGAATGGCTCGTCATGTTCAAAAACGAAACACATAACCATCCGACCGAAATCGAACCCTTCGGCGGCGCGGCAACCTGCCTCGGCGGCGCAATCCGCGACCCGCTTTCGGGGCGCAGCTATGTATATCAGGCAATGCGCGTTACGGGCGCAAGCGACCCAAATGTTCCCATATCCGAAACACTCCACGGCAAGCTTCCGCAGAAGAAGCTCACGCGCACCGCCGCGGCGGGCTACTCCTCCTACGGCAACCAGATAGGTCTTGCCACAGGGCAGGTAAACGAGATTTATCATCCGGGCTACGTTGCGAAAAGGATGGAAATCGGCGCCGTAATAGGCGCGGCTCCCAAGAAAAACGTTGTCCGTATTGCTCCCGAGGAGGGCGATATAATTATTCTTCTCGGCGGCAGAACGGGGCGCGACGGATGCGGCGGCGCGACAGGCTCCTCAAAGGCGCATACGGAATCCAGCCTCGAAACCTGCGGCGCGGAGGTTCAAAAGGGCAACGCTCCGGAAGAAAGAAAGATTCAGCGCCTCTTCCGCAACAGCGAGCTTACCAAAATGATAAAGCGCTGCAACGACTTCGGCGCGGGCGGCGTGAGCGTTGCCATAGGCGAGCTTGCCGACGGGCTTGAAATAGATCTCGACAAGGTTCCCAAGAAATACGACGGTCTTGACGGCACCGAGCTTGCCATTTCCGAAAGTCAGGAAAGAATGGCTGTCGTAGTCGCGCCCGAAAACGTTGATAGGTTTCTTGCCTTCTCGGCAAAAGAAAACCTTGAGGCGACCTGCGTAGCGCGCGTTACAAAGGAAGCGCGCCTTACAATGAGATGGCGCGGAAAGACAATAGTTTCTCTGAGCCGCAGCTTCCTTAACACCAACGGCGCGGAAAAGCACGCCGATGTAAAGGTATCAAAGCCCTCCGAGCCGCTCTTTGAAAAGAAAACGGCTTCCGACATAAAGGGCGAATGGATTAAAACTCTTAAAGACCTTAACGTGTGCAGCCAAAAGGGGCTTTCCGAACGCTTTGACTCGTCTATCGGCGCGGCAACCGTTCTCATGCCCTTCGGCGGCAAAACCCAGCTCACCCCTACCGACGGCATGGCGGCAAAGCTCCCTGTTGACAGCGGCAATACCTCCACCGCCACGCTCATGACATACGGCTTTGACCCGTATATTTCCTCCGCCTCTCCCTTCCACGGCGCACTTTACGCCGTTGTGGAATCTGCGGCGAAGATAACGGCTCTCGGCGGCGATTATAAAAACATATATCTCACTTTCCAGGAATATTTTGAACGCCTTCGCGAGGATCCCTCCCGCTGGGGCAAGCCCTTTGCGGCGCTTTTGGGCGCGTATGAGGCGCAGATGAAGTTAGGCTTGGGGGCAATCGGCGGCAAGGACTCCATGTCCGGTTCTTTCGACGAGCTTGACGTTCCTCCCACGCTTGTGTCCTTTGCCGTTGCCGCGGAAAATGTCGAAAACATTATTTCTCCCGAATTTAAAGCCCCGGGCAATAAGCTTGTCCTCATTCCCCTTACGATAGACAGCGATTTCATGTGCGATTTTGACGAAATCGACCGCAATTATACCGCCGTCCATAAGGCAATCACGGAGAAGAAGGTGCTTTCCGCTTCGGTCATCAAGTCGGGCGGCGTATGCGAGGCTGTCAGCAAAATGAGCTTCGGCAACCTCATAGGCGCAAGGCTTGAATGTGATAATGAAATTCTTTTCTCGCGCTTCCCCGGCGCAATTTTAGTTGAAGCCTCCGATATATCTGCATTTGACGGCATAAACCGTATCGTTATCGGCGAGACGGTTTCCTCTGAGGAAATAACGGCAAACGGCGTATCGATGCCGCTTGCAGAGCTTATCGACGCATGGACCTCCACCCTTGAAAAAACCTTCCCGACACATGCTTCGGAGCAGTCAACGCCAATCGTTGACTATTCATATGATAAAAGGTCGGTTCATGTCGCAAAAAACAAGGTCGCACGGCCGAGGGTGTTTATACCGGTATTTCCCGGCACAAACTGCGAATACGACTCTGCTCGCGCGTTTATAAAGGCAGGTGCGGAAGCGGATATTTGCGTTTTCCGAAACCTTTCTATGTCAGACGTCACCGAGTCCCTTCATGAATTTGCAAAGCGTATCGATAATTCGCAGATGATAATGTTCCCCGGCGGCTTCTCGGGCGGCGACGAGCCTGACGGCAGCGGAAAGTTCATTGCCACAGCCTTCCGCAATCCGCTTGTCAAGGAAGCGACAGCACGGCTTCTCAAGGAGCGCGACGGTCTTATACTCGGCATATGCAACGGCTTCCAGGCTCTTATTAAGCTCGGTCTTGTTCCTTACGGCGAAATTCGCGATATGACCGAATCCTGGGCTACGCTCACCTTTAACAATATCGGCCGCCATGCTTCAAATATGGCTTATACAAAGGTGGTAAGCACTCTTTCACCCTGGTTTAGCGGCGTAAGCTTGGGCGATATACACGCCGTTCCGATTTCTCACGGCGAGGGCAGGTTTGTGGCTCCCCGCGAGCTTTTGGAGTCGCTGATCGCAAACGGTCAGGTCGCGACGCGCTATGTTGACCTTTCGGGCAATCCGACACATTCCATACCCTTTAATCCCAACGGCTCCTTTGACGCTATCGAGGGCATTACAAGCCCCGACGGGCGCGTCCTCGGCAAAATGGCTCACAGCGAGCGCAAGGGCGATTATGTGTCCGAAAATATTCCCTTTGAGAAGGATCAGAAAATATTTGAATCCGGCGTAAACTACTTTAAAT
>CAZIBK010000015.1:13684-16851 GCA_964537125.1 uncultured Oscillospiraceae bacterium | reverse complement strand
GGGGTTTCCTTAATAAGCGATATTTTCCGAGACGGATTTAAGCTGTACGAAGTTATAAAGGTAATCAACCGTGCCTGTCTTAGCCGTTGTACCGCTCATGTTATAGCCGCCGAAGGGGTGGTTATGGACAACAGCGCCCGTACACTTTCTGTTGATGTAGAGGTTGCCTACAAAGAAGTAATCCTTTGCGTATTCGATGTGGCCGCGGTCTGCCGTGAAGACAGAACCCGTAAGACCGTAATCGGTAGCGTTTGCGATTGCTATTGCCTCCTCATACGAAGAAGCCTTCATGACCGCAACAACGGGTCCGAATATTTCCTTATTCGCGATAACGCTTGTTTTGGGATCCACATCGGCAATAATTGTGGGAGCGATGTAGAAGCCTACGGAATCGTCATATGTGCCGCCGAGAATGAGACGGCCTTCGGTCTTGCCGATCTCAATCATGTCGGTTACCTTCTTATAGGCGGACGCGCTGATTACCGCGCAGATACCCGCGTTATCCTTGCCCGCGCCTTGGTCAATTTTTTCGGTCTCCGCCTTGAGAAGCTCGATAAATTCATCGTACACGTCCTCAAGAACTATTGCGCGGGAGCACGCGGAGCATTTCTGCCCCTGGAAGCCGAAGGCTGCAACGGCGGTCTGCTGAGCCGCCCACTTAAGGTCTGCCGAGGAATCCACAACAATGGCGTTCTTGCCGCCCATTTCGGCAACGACCCTCTTTATCCACTTCTGACCTTCGGAAACTTGGGCGGCGAAGCCGCTGATTCTGAGACCTACCGCCTGAGAGCCTGTGAAATTTATGAAACGTGTAAGCGGGTGCTTAACTATGTAGTCGCCTATTTCGCTGCCGGAGCCGGGGATGAGGTTAATGACGCCCTTCGGGAAGCCCGCCTCCTCGCAAAGCTCAACGAACTTGCAGGTTGTGACGGGAGAGTCGCTCGCGGGCTTTATACATACGGTGTTGCCCGTTACAACCGCGGAAATTACCATGCCCGCCATGATGGAGAAGGGGAAGTTCCACGGGGGAATGACAAGCCCCACGCCGATGGGACGGTAATCGCAGCGGTTATTTTCAACGGCGGACTCCACAAGAGGAACGGGGTGCTCTTCGAGATATACGGCGCCCTGAGAATACGCGTTGAAAAAGTCGATAGCTTCGCAGATTTCGCCGTCAGCCTCGCCAAAGTTCTTTCCCGTTTCGAGAATCATCCAAGCGGCAATTTCACTGCGCTTCTTCCGAACGATGCCGATAAGGCGCTGAACATAGTCAACCCTGACGGAAACAGGTACGAGCCTCCAAGACTGATATGTTTCGTGCGCAACCGTGATGGCTTTGCCGGCAAGCTCCTGCGACGCCGTTGACGCATAGCCTACGACCTCGGACTTTTTGCACGGGTTTACGGAAGCAATCTTCTTTTCGGTGAAGATTTTCTCGCCGCCTATTACAAGGGGATACTCCCTGCCAAGCTGCGCTTCCGCGTCTTTGATGGCGTTTTCAAGCCTTTCCTTATTCTCCGGGACGGAAAAATCAAGCTCAGGTTCATTAACAAATACTTTGTTCATGAAAGAACACCTCCTAAAATATTGTAAAAATAAAATTGCATTGAGGCACAAGAACCTATATACTGTATCATTTTATCATGCCAAAAATCAAAAGTAAATGAAAAAATGTGACTGAGTGAATCGAAAACCTATGATAAAAGCCGAAAAATCCGCGATAAAACACGGATTTTTTGAAGTCGGACAAAAAACGGACTGAAAAAACATGACAAAGCGTCAGCGGACGCTGATGCCGTTGGCGGAAAGATACGCCTTAAGGTCGGGAATTTTTATTTCCCCGAAATGGAAAAGGCTTGCGGCAAGCGCCGCGTCGGCGGCGCCTAAGGTCAGCGCTTCCAGAAAATGCTCCTTTGTGCCTGCGCCGCCGGAGGCTATAACGGGTATTTTCGCGTTTTCGCTTACGGTACGGGTAAGCTCGATGTCGTAGCCTTTTTTTGTGCCGTCGCAGTCCATAGAGGTGAGCAGTATTTCCCCGGCGCCCATTTTTTCCGCCTTTGCTGCCCATTCTATGGCGTCGATATGCGTATTTATCCTGCCTCCCGCGGTATATACCTCCCAGCCGCCGGCATTTTCGCGGCGTTTTGCGTCTATCGCGCATACCACGCACTGGCTGCCGAAGCGGTCAGCCGCCTCGCTTATAAGCTCGGGACGCTTTACCGCCGAGGAATTGACGCTTATTTTGTCGGCTCCCGCAAGGAGCAGAGCGCGGAAGTCATCGACCGTTCTTATGCCCCCGCCCACGGTGAAGGGGATAAATACCTTCTCGGCAACGCGGCGCACCATGTCCTCGACGGTGCCGCGGTTATCGCTTGTGGCTGTTATGTCGAGAAAGACGAGCTCGTCTGCGCCTTGCGCGTCATACGCCGCAGCCGCCTCAACGGGATCGCCCGCGTCGATAAGGTTTACAAAGTTCACGCCCTTGACAACGCGCCCGTTATTTACGTCAAGGCAAGGGATAATTCTTTTCGCGTACATTATTCCGCCTCCAATCCCGCAAAGTTGGAAAGTATCTTCAGCCCGTCCGAGCTGCTCTTTTCGGGATGGAACTGAGTGGCGAAAAGATTGCCCTTTTCAACCGCCGCCTCGATTTCCGTTCCGTAAAAGGTTTTCGCGGAGACGATGGACTTATCCTCCGCGTCAAGGTAGTAGGAATGTACAAAATACATATACGGGTTTTCGGGCAGACCTTCAAAAAGGCGGCCTCGGCACCGTATGTCGTTCCAGCCCATATGCGGTATTTTTACGGAACCCGTTTCGGGAATACGGCGTATTTTGCCCTTTAATATGCCGAGTCCGGGAACCGAGGGGCTTTCCTCGCTTTCCTCAAAGAGCATCTGCATACCGACGCAAATGCCGAGAAAGGGCTTCCCCTCGGAAATTATGTCCTCTATGACGCGGTCAAGCCCTTTGGAGAGAAGCGTCTTTACGCAGTCGCCGAACGCGCCCACGCCGGGGAGAACAACCCTGTCCGCCGAACGGATAAGGGAAGCGTCGGAGGTGACGGTGTTTTCGATGCCGAGGCGGTCGAACGCGTTGGAAACATTTCTCAGATTGCCCGCTCCGTAGTCAATTATTGCTATCATGCTGTCTCATTCCTTCCGATT
>CAZIBK010000015.1:10043-13584 GCA_964537125.1 uncultured Oscillospiraceae bacterium | reverse complement strand
TTGCTGTTCCACCCTGCTTTTCATGGAGGAGACTATCTGCTTTATTCTGTCGCGCTCCATTTTTGCGCTGACGCGGTTTACGATTATTCTGGCGCTGAGCGGGCAAATTTCCTCTATTACGCCGAGCCCGTTTTCATGCAGCGTTTTGCCCGTTTCAACTATATCCACAATTACGTCGCTGAGATATGTGAGGGGAGCAAGCTCCACGCTGCCGTTGAGCTTTATAAGCTCTATCGCAATATCCTTGGAATCAAAATAATCCTTCGCGATATGCGGATATTTTGACGCTACGCGGAGGGGAGTGTGCGCGGCAAGATTTCCGCGCATGGACTCCGGTCCGCATACGCACATGGAGCATTTGCCGAATTTAAGGTCAACCATTTCGTAGACGTTGCGCCCTTCCTCCAAAATTGTATCGAGCCCGACAATGCCTATATCGGCGGCGCCGTATTCGACATATGTTGGAACATCGCTTGCCTTGACAAGTATAAATTTCAGCTTATGCTCCTCGTCGGTAAATATCAGCTTGCGCGTTTTGGCGAGCATTTCTCCGCAGTCGTAGCCCAGCTCCATAAGAATTTTTACGGAGAGCTCCGCGAGCCGCCCCTTTGCGAGGGCTATCGTAAGATATCTCATTGCCCGTCATCCTCCAGTACATAAATTTCGGATATGCCGCGAGCCGCCGCGCTTTGCTTTGCCGCAGCGCCCGAAAGGGAGCATACGTCCAGCACGACTCTCTTCCCCTCGGCGCGGAGAGCGGACGCCTTTTCAAACGCCTCAGCGCGGCGGGAGGCGGCGTAGAACACCGCGGCATCCGGCGCGGTTTTGATATCCCCGGCGAGGGAGGAGCGAATGAGCGCGTCCGCAAGGCGGTCAACCCATACGGCAACGCCCGTGGCGGGAAGGTCGAGGCTGAAGCGCCGACCGAGAGTGTCGTAGCGTCCGCCTCCGCAGACCGGAAAGGCTGAATTTGCCGTCAGCCCGCGAAAAATCACGCCCGTATAATATTTGAAGGAGCGTATCTGCCCGAGGTCAACCGTGATATACTTGTCCATGCCGTAATCGCGGAGAATGGAAAACACCTTATCAAGCTCGGAAATTGCCTTTTCGGATGCGGGGTTAAGAGGATACGAGCGGTACCTTGCAAGAATTTCCTCCCCGTCGCCGAAAAACGTGGATATCTCGGTGAGAATGCTGCGGTTTATGCCCGAAATGCCGTGAGAATCGCAGAACTCTTCAATGCCTATGCCGAATTTTTTGTCAAGAAGGGAGCGAAGGGCGTCCTCCTCGCTTTCGGAAAGACCGCAGTCCCGCGTAATGCCTGAGAGAAAATCGGAATGGGACAGCTCGATCTGAAAATCGGTCAGACCGCAGGAGAGAAACGCCTTGACGGTCAGCGCAATGACCTCGGCGTCCGCCTCGGGAGTGTCGGCTCCGATAAGCTCGACGCCCGCCTGAGTAAATTCCCTTCGCTTTGCGCTTTTGTAGCTTTCGCCGCCGCGGTAGACGTTTCCTATATAAAAGAGCCTGAGCGGAAGCGGCTCGTCCGACAGATGCGACGCTACGGCACGGGATATGGACGGCGTCATATCGGGGCGGAGGGCGAGAATACGCCCGTCAGGGTCGATAAACTTTACGGACTCCTCCGGCGGAATGGAGACATTGTCCCCGAAAACGTCGATATACTCGAATGTCGGCGTCTGTATTTCGTTGTACCCGAAGGATTCAAACGTCTTCTTTATGGATTCCGAAGTGCGCGATTTGAGAACGCAGTCGCGCCCGTAAATATCGCTCACGCCGGGAGGTGATTTCAATTTGCTGTTTTGTCTCATTAAATGCACACCTTACTTTCTAAGCAACATTATAATAAAACAGGATAAAAAACACAACACAAATTTGAAATTTTCTTTTCAGCCCTTTTAAAAAGAATCAAAAAAAAAATAATAAAACACTTGAAATAGCAAATGAAATATGTTAGAATCTTATTGTGTAGCTTCGGAGTGGCTATGCGGAAAAACGTATTTAATTATTTTTTTAAATAACAAAAGGAAGGTGCAATTATGAACAAACGATTTTTAAGCGCGGCGCTTGCTTTGGTCCTTTGCTTTGCCGTTTGCATTACATCCTTTGCCGATGTAACACTTATGGCAAAAATAACGACCGCGGGCGACTTGAAAAACCAGGCTTCGGATTGGGACATCAATCAGTTTGACGCCATGACCGAAGAGCAACTGGCTGTTCTTGACGCGGCTTACACAACGTATCTTGACCCCAACACACAAACACAAATCGGAGAAATAGCAGACGAATTAGTCTCAAGCTTATTCGACGGTAATGAGAGCTTCTTCAAAAATGACACTTTGAAGGATCTCTACAAGTGGAAGCTTATGAGAGATATTAAAGATGGCGTCGCAGACGTTCAGATAAGCGGCGACGAGTATGCGGCATGGTTTGCCGATTTTGCGGCTTACGAGGATGAAAACGATGAAAAGGTTTCTCTCAGAACCGCAAACACATCTCTTAACGAGCTCGGCGTTTATACCGAAGGCTTAATCGAACGCTTTGAGGATCTTGCGCTTATCGCAAAGGACGCCGAAATAACAGGCGCGGACGCAGATAAGGCATTGGTTTACGCGGAAAAAGCCATCAGCGAGTCTTCTGATGAGTTTGAATTTGATCCCGACAAGCAGGCGGCGTTTGACGCTTATCTTGAGGCAGACGTTAAAGAAGTAGCAAAGAATGCTGTCCTTAACGGCTTTGATATTGTCATTCAGATCGCTACGGGTAAGGTAACACCCAGAAGCGGCGAGTACATCATGGATATGCTTACAACAAAGAACATTAAGGGCGTATTCCTCCTTTTGGGCGAGGATTACGCAAGAAAGGTTCTTGACGCTCAGTCGGCGGTAGTTGACGAGATAAACAATATCGATAAGAGCGGTCTTATTTCGGAGCTGCTTGCGGCAAAGGGCTTTGATTTGGTAAGCGCTTCAAACGAAGCCGCTGTAGACGCTATGTACTCCGTTACAAAGCAGGTTGGAGAATACCTTTACAATTCGGGTATTGCGGCAGATCTTGTAGAGGAATTTGAGAGCACATACGGCATAACATATGCAAATCATTTTGACAGCACACTTTCAGCATTGAAGAAAGTGATGAGCTATATTGAACCGAATCACGGCGTAGAGCTGATTCATTTCAACACATATCTCGGACGCGCATTATTGAGACCTGTAACAGGCTCCGGAGTTGAAGTCCTGACAGGCGAGGTAAGCGCTCTCACGCTTACACTCACACATTCAAAACAGACCATCGCAAACGCTCTCAGCAAGACAAATCTTGCAGAGTTTGATCTGTCCTTTGAAGATGGCAGCGCATTTGCCGTAGAGCCGGGCACTGATATAGGCGAATTCTATATCGATGCATCCGCAGCGGCAGACGGCGACACGGCAACGGTTTATGTTTACCGCGGAATAGCTGAAGCGGCAGGCAGCCCTGATGACGAGAATGTATATCGTTATGTGGCAGCTTACACGGTATC
>CAZIBK010000015.1:7791-9943 GCA_964537125.1 uncultured Oscillospiraceae bacterium | reverse complement strand
GAGCCCTCGACCGAGCCGGTTGTTATAAACCCCTATGTAACTCTTGAAGACGTTGCCGATACGACAGCGGACGGCACAATTACAATAAAGGGTACAACAAATCTTCCCTATGTAACGGTAGTTATCACAAAGATTGGCGATGAGAAGCCTATCTATGCAGTGGTTTACAGCAAGGCTGAATTTGAGAGCGGTATCACGCTTAATGCTCCCGCAGGCGCAGAAGTCGGCGATGAATACGTCGTTATAGTAGGTACTGAAAAGGCAGTAGCTACGGATACATTTAAGATTATTGAAGGAGGAGAGCCTTCAACAGAGCCTTCATCCGAGCCCTCAACAGAGCCGGTTGCAGAAGAATATGTAACTCTTGACGATGTTGCCGATACGACAGCTGACGGCACAATTACAATAAAGGGTACAACAAACCTTCCTTATGTAACGGTAGTTATCACAAAGATTGGCGATGAGAAGCCTATCTATGCAGTGGTTTACAGCAAGGCTGAATTTGAGAGCGGTATCACGCTTAATGCTCCCGCAGGCGCAGAAGTCGGCGATGAATACGTCGTTATAGTAGGTACTGAAAAGGCAGTAGCTACGGATACATTTAAGATTATTGAAGAAGGAGAACCTTCGACAGAGCCTTCAACCGAACCTTCATCCGAGCCCGCTTCCGAATCGGCTACACTTGCACTTGCAGGCGCTGATACCAGAAGCGTAACAAAGAATAAGACAATTGTTATCACAACGACACCTCAGGGTGCGCCGGAAGGCTCCTATGTAGTATGGACTGTTGCGGACGGCACAATTGCCGAAATTCAGTCTACAACAGGCGATTACGGTAACATAGCGACTATCAAGGGTCTTAAGAAGGGAACAACAACGGTTACCGCCACACTTTATGACGCAGAGGGTAATGTACTTGATTCGAAGACAATTACCGTAAAGGTTACAACAAGCGGCGGTGGCGGCGGCGGAAGCAGCGTAACTCCCACTCAGCCCACCGAAGAACCGTCGGAAACCGGCAAGCATGAGTGCGAGTGGCCCGATATTGCGGCGACAGCTACAAGCTCCGCTCACTGGGCGCATGAGACTATCGATATCATGACAAACAACGGCTATGTAAACGGCTATCCCGACGGATTGTTCAGACCCGACCAGAATATAACAAGAGCTGAATTTTCCGCTTTGGTTTACAGAATTCTCGGTCTCAGACTTGCTGAGGACGGCATTGAATATGACGATACTGTAGGTCACTGGGCAGAGGGCATAATCGGAACAATGTCTCTTCCCGAGGGTTACGGTATGCTCCGCGGTTACGGCGACGGAAACTTCGGACCCAATGACAATATCACAAGAGAACAGGCAATTGCTATTATAGCAAGAGCTAAGAGCGCTGTTTGGGCAGAAGCCAAGGATGGCGCAAAGGACAGCTTCACTGACGCTGAGGATATTTCATGGTGGTTCGACGGCGAAGTTGATTCCGCTGTAACAAACGGTCTTGTTACAGGTTATGAGGACGGTTCCTTTAAACCGCTTTCCTACACAACAAGAGCTGAAGCTTGCGTACTTCTTGCAAGAGCTTGGCCCGAAGTGCTTGAAACAGCTTCCACAGCTGAGGAATAATAAGCAATAATGCAAAGGGCTGCATTCGCAGCCCTTTGTTTTTACCTTGAAAGGAGAAAATTTGCATGAAGGGAATTTTAAAGAAAACGCTGTCCGCGGTTATTGCAGCAGTGATGATATTCGCATTGTGTGCGACGAGCTTTGCGGCAAGCGATTCCTTTGTTGAAGACGCATATGCGGAATGCAGTGAGCTATATCCCGAATTTGTGGAACGCATTAAGTCTCATGACGTGACGGATGCTCAGTTAATCACGTTCCTTAAATCGGTTTACGAATATCTTCTCAATTATGAGGATGCGATAACCGAGGAAAATTTTGACGATTATTTAATAGATGCGGTGATGGCAGCCACCAATGTGAGAAAAAATCTTGCCGTTAGAAATGCCTTATTGGAAGAATATAATGATGCGTGTGTACAAGCAGCGTCGGGGATAATAGCGCCTGAGCTTATGCCGATTTACGAGACGGCAAAATCGCTTTTCTTCAACAGAGATGAGGGTACCGAGCCGTCGGAGGAAACCACAGCGCCTAC
>CAZIBK010000015.1:5446-7691 GCA_964537125.1 uncultured Oscillospiraceae bacterium | reverse complement strand
GAGCCGACAACGGAATCAACCGAGGCAACCAATGGGCCGACAGATGCATCCACAGAGTCAACTGACGCAACCGCAGCGCCGACAGACGCGACCACAGCGCCTACGGAAGCAACAACAGCTTCGGGCAGCTCCTCTGCAGGGTCTTCTACGGGCGGATCGGCGGGCAGCGGTACATCCGAGAATCCTACCGAGGCACCGACAGACGCCGCAGCCGATGATCCGGCCGATGATGCAACCGATGATTCGGCTGAGAACGGCAGCGATGATGATACATCCGCGCCTACAGAAAACGCGACGACTGCCAAGTTCACCGACATGGGAAGCGCATCATGGGCAGAGGAATCGGTAAACGCGCTTGTCGGAATGGGAATTATCTCAGGCTACGGCGATGGTACGTTCCGTCCGAATCAATCCATTACAAGAGCTGAATTCGCAAAAATAATTGTAATGGCGTCGGGGCGTTATGACGCAGGCGCAACCGCTGATTTTACTGATGTAAAGAGCGGCGACTGGTATTATTCATATGTGGCTTCGGCAAAGAACCTCGGGCTTGTAACAGGGCGCGACGACGGTTCCTTCGACCCGAACGCAAACATTACAAGGGCTGATATATGCACGATAGTTTACCGTTATATCAGGTCAATAAGCTTTGAATTTGGGAAGGATGCCGAGGAAGCTTCGTTTAGCGATTTTGACAAGGTTCCCTCATATGCGCAGGAGGCTGTCAAAGCTCTTTCCGCGGCAGGCATTGTTTCAGGTATGGGCGATAACAAATTTGAGCCCTTGACAAATGCAACGAGAGCGCAGAGCGCAAAAATCGTTTACGGCGCAATTAAAGCGGCGCTTCAGTAAGGAGATAAGCCCCTCAGGCATATGTTTTGTTCTGAGGGGTTTCTTTAATTGGCGGCAAAAAAGTATTGCGTTTGAAGAATATGTGGTATATAATCTATGTGCGCATGTCCCGCGCCGCTAAGTCGGCGGGTTACGCTTTATGAAGAACGGTCGCCGATACATAAAACAATTTACCGAATTGTTTTACCGTATGCTCCGCGGCAGCATACTTTAGTAACAGAGCGGTGTACCGATCTAAATCAATGATTCGGGTAAATATACGGGAGGGTTAACTGCGGTGAGAAAAATATTATTTACGGCGCTTTACACGGCGGTTTTATTTTTTGTACTGTCTTTATCCGCGTTTGCCGCGGATTTGCCGGGGGAAGATACTCTTTACTGCGGAGAGTCCCTTTACTGGAGGCTTGATTCCGACGGAACGCTTACAATCGACGGCTTTGGCGATATGAATTGCGCGCCGTGGAGCATATATAAGGAACTGATTGTAAGGATATATATAGGCGAAGGCGCGGAGAGCATTGCCGAGGCGGCATTTGAAGGATGTACAAATCTTAAAATACTTGCCATCCCCTATACGATGAAGGCGGTCGGAGCCAATGCGTTCAGCGGCTGCGGCGCATTGAGCGAGGTATATTATGCCGGAAACGGAGCAACATATCTTGCGATGGAAATAGGCGAGGGCAACGAGGCGGTAGCCGCAGCCGAGAGCTTTAAATTTACTTATGATTATGAGGATTACGGAATAGAGGAAGCCTATTGGGAATGTGCGGCGCTGCACTCGGAGTTTATAAATAATATAAAAGAAAACGACACAAGAGGCACAGTCGATGACGCAGCATTGATTAGCTTTGTCGGGAACGTGTATGACTACATCAAAAGCCGTGAGGCAACTCTTGACAGAAGCGAATTTACGGAGGTTGCGGTGGACGCCGTCAATTACGCGTTTGGACTGAGAAGAAACATTGCTGTTAGAAACGCCATTTCCTCGGCATATCCCGACGCCGTAGCCGAAGCTCAGGACGGAGTGATAAGCGATGAATTGCGCCCGATTTACAATACTGTCCGAAGCGCCGTGTTTGACCATGAGATGATTAAATTCACAGCAGGCATAAGATATGTGGAAATTGAGGCGGTGGACGGCAGCGCGGAGATAAAATTTCAGCCGATGAACATAGACCTGACAGAGGGCGGCGTTATTGTTGCGGCAGTCTACGGCAAGGACGGAGTGATGCGGGCGGCTTTCGTCAAAGAGATTGATTTGACAAAAAAGGATCAGAGCGTTACCGTCAGCCGCGAAGCCTCGACAGATTATGTAAAGCTGTTTGTGCTTGGCGGACTTGAGGGCATGAAGCCGCTCGGAGAGGCAAAAACGGCTGATTTACAGTCATAAAAG
>CAZIBK010000015.1:0-5346 GCA_964537125.1 uncultured Oscillospiraceae bacterium | reverse complement strand
TAGATATAGATAGAGATAGAGATTAAAGGATACATACCGATATGAACCGTTTTTTACAGGTAATTATAAGAAATATACCCAATATTGTGAAATATTACCCCAAAATGCGCTTTATGGCAAAGAACCCTGAAAGGTACGGAGCGGAAGAAAAATACTCTTTCGGAATAGAGCTTATAAACCTTGTTGCGAAAAGCGCGGATATAGAGGTTTCAGCCGAAGGATTGGAGAATATTCCAAAGGAGGGCGGATGCCTGATTTGCCCGAACCATCAGGATAAGTTCGATCCGCTGGCTGTATGGATGACATCGCCCCGAAGGCTCGGCGTGGTGATTGATGACGCGGCGTGTCACAGACCGTTTATAGGCGAATTTGTGGAGATAATGGAAAGCTTTCGGCTCAACAGACGCGATATTAAATCAATGCGTGAAATGACAAACCGTATTGCGGAAGGAATGAAAGCCGGCGGAAGCTACATACTTTTCCCCGAGGGCGGATACGAAACCGACTATCACAAGCTTATGCCGTTTATGTTGGGGTGTTTCCGCAGCTCGATAGATTCAAAGACGCCGATAGTTCCCGTTGCGATAATTGACTCTTTCCATGCCTTTGCAGAGAACAGTCCGCCGCCGATAAAAATAACGGTGCGCTATCTCAAACCGATATATCCCGAAGCCTTTGAAGGGATGCGGACGAGAGAAATTTCGGAAATGGTGCGTGAAAGAATACAGAGCGCGCTGGATATTTATCAGAGGTAGGCATTAAAATAAAAACAGACGCTATTGAACCGACCCCCGAAAGTCAGACCAAAAATCTAACGATAGGGGGTCGGTTCATTTACAGCGTCTGTTCTTTTATATCAGCCTTGAAGCCCTCGTGCCTGACGATCCATGTCCTCGACTACAATGTCAAAGATTTCGCCTAAGGTTGAGCAGTATTCAAGCACCTTCCACGGTTCGTTTGTGTGAAAATGAATCTTTATCAGCTCGTCATCTCCGACGGCTATAAGGCAATCGCCCTTAAAGCTTTCACGAAAGTATTTATTTATGGCGTTCTCGTCAAGGTTTGTACCCTCGATAAGAAGCTGAGTGTCGTATCTGAATTCAATAGATTGTTCCATGTAAATACCCCTTCCGATTATTCCGCAGACGTAACCTTGAGCTGTACCGCAGCGGCAGTCTGTATCGCGTCGGAGCCTGCTATTGCCGAAGCAAAGCCGAGGTAAAGACCGGAATGAGTAAATTTAAACGAATATGAGCCGTCGGCATTTTCAATCATTTCCGTAAGCTCGTTTGCGCCCTTGCCGCCGTTCCAGACAATAAGGCTCTTGCCCGAATCGGAAGAATTGCCGGGAACATTGACGCAAAGACCCGAGGCTTTATTGAACAGAGCCTTTTTGCCGTCCAAGGTTCTTATTCTCCAAACCTGATTTTCGTCGCCGGTATATTCCTCAAATGTTACCGCGGAGCCGCGTGTGGCAGGATCGGAGGCAGTGAGCACGAGATTTGTGCCGTTGATGCCTATTGTGCAGTAATTTGCGGGCAGGTCGTCATCATCGAATGCCATTGAAGCCTCGTAATAGCTCTTATACTTTGCGTAATACTCGTTGTCGGCAGAATAGAGAAGCGCCGCATATGCCGCAAAACGGTTGGGATATACCTTTTCAAGCTCTTCGAGATCGGCAGGATTCTGCTTTACCATGTGGTAGAGACGGGAGAACTCGGCGAGATCTTCCTCGCGATTATTGTTGCCGTAGCCTGAAAGGGGAACCATATCGGCCTCTATTGCCCTTTCCCAAAGGGCGCTGTCGGTAGTGAGATTGCTGTCAAGCACATGCCCGAGCTCATGAGCCAGAGACTGAGCGTAGGCATTTTCGCCGGGGTTATAGCTGAGCCTGATCCAGATGGTGTCGCCGCCGCCGTTATAGTTATTGGCGGAATCTACGCGGTAGACGAGTGTTTTGAGGAACTTGCGTACCGCGTAGGGGAAGCGTGAAATGGCGTTGATGGCGTCGGTAACGGCGGGAGAATCCTCAACGGTGGAAATCATCGACCACTCGTGAACCTGACCTTCTATATCGCCGTCCATTTTAATGTCGTACTTCCAGACGGGGAGCATAGTGCCGCGCCATACGTCATATGATTCAATATACGTTTTGGCGGTTATCTCATAATCGGCATTTTTCACATCGGCGCGAACCTCGCCGTAGGTGAGTACACCGGAATATGCCGTGAATTTAAGGCACCCCTTAAGTATTTCAGCCTGCTCGGAGGCGGAGAGCGAGTAATAATTCTTAGAGAGCAGCTCGTTTTCAACCTGACTTGCGACAGACGCGGAGAAGGAAAGGGAGGAGAACACATAGGAGTCAAAGCGCTCGCGCACGGTATCGTCAAGAGCGTTATAGCCTTCGCTTTCCCTGAGCTGACCCATGGGCGTGGGACCTACATATTCAAGTATGAAGGACTGAGTATCGTCATAAACGGGCTCATCCTGAGTCGCATAGCGCTCTGTGGCGGTAACGGCGAGATTGGAGTGCTTGAAAACAAAGGTGTAGGAGCCGTCCGGGTTGACAACTGCCTTTACAAGCTGATTGCTGCCGCCGTTTATTGTGTATTGCGCGATATCATGACCTTTTTCGGTGTTTTGCGAGGCAACGTCAAGGCTCTTGCCGCTGTTTTGGTTGAACACCTTATAATATCCGCCGCCGACAGCCGTGAAGCCCCAGACCTGATTTGAGTTGTTCGAGTTCGCGGCGACTACGATTTTTGCGTTGTTTTCAACAGAAGCGTTTTCAACGGAAAGATAGAAGTTTGTTGACTTATGAAGAAGGCGGAAAAAGCCGCCGTCAAGAGCGTCCTCCTCAACGGGTTCTTCGGGGGCGGTGATATATACGCTCCTTGTTTCGTCAACCCATTCAACATCCATGCCGATTGCTTCGCAGAGAGCGCGGACGGGAAGATATGTGTAATCGTCGATTATAATTGCCTCGGCATCCTCCAAAAGAGCGCCGTCAACATAGATATTTACGCCGTCCGTCCCCGTTGTGAGAAAGGGAGGCGTACCCACTATAACGCTCCTTGTTTCGTTAATCCAGTCGACGTCCTTGCCGATTGCCTCGCATATGGCGCGGACGGGAAGATATGTATAATCGTCAATGATTTTTGCCTCGGCTCCCGTTAATTCCTCGCCGAAAACGTAAACGGAAACACCGTCTGACGCGAAGGCGGGAACGGCGGAGAGTATCATCGCGACAGCGATGAGGAATGCTAATACTTTTTTCATTTGAAATCCTCCTTAAAATTCATAACATAATTTTATCATATTTGCATGATAAAGTAAAGAAAAAATAATCCGAGAGAGTTGGTAAACAAAGTGATCTTCTTTGTGTTACAATTTGGTTACAGGGCTTGAATTTGAAAAAAATATAGAGTATAGTATTGCCACGAGGGATGAAAGCGCTTCCGATTCAAAGGAGCGCCTTGATGAAAGGAGTTACGGTAGTAAAGATGGAGCGATCCAAAATCGAAAGGATAAACTATCTTGCGAGGAAGAAGAAGTCAGGGGAACTCACATCCGCCGAAGCGGAGGAACAGGCGATGCTCAGAAACGAGTATCTCCGTGAGATCCGAATAAGCTTCAGAGCCGCGCTCGACAGCATTGAGTTTGAAACGCTCGATGACAAATAATCAATTAAAGTTTATCCCAAGCAATGAAAGGTTACGGTGAAATTCTTTTTATGAAGAGCTTCAAAATTATGCTTTCCTCAATTATCGACGTCAAGAACTTTGTAAACATAGTCAATTTATTTGATTATGACGTCGATTTGGTGTCGGGCAGATATGTCGTGGACGCCAAAAGCATTATGGGTATTTTTTCGCTTGAGCTGTCAAAGCCCATAATTGCGCGTGTTTATTCGGAGAATACCAAAGAATTTGAAGAAAAGCTCAAGGCTTTTATTGTTGACTGACAGCGGAAACGGTCAAAGGTTACGGAGGCTTGTTTATGAGGATGTACCCGGCAATAGACCTTAAGGACGGACAGTGCGTTCGTCTTTTGAAGGGCGAATTTGATAAAAAGACAGTTTATTCCGAGGATCCTGTCGAGACTGCGCGTAAGTGGCAGGAATCGGGAGCGGATTTTTTGCATGTTGTAGACCTTGACGGCGCCAGAAGCGGCGAGGGAAAGAACCGCCGCGTCATAAAGGAAATATGCAAAAGCGTACATATAAAGGTGCAGACCGGCGGAGGTATCCGCACAATGGGGGACATAGACGAGCTTCTTGAGGCGGGAGCTGCCAGAGTGATACTCGGAACTGCGGCAGTGAAAAATTTTGCCCTTGTAAAAGAGGCGGTTGAAAAGTACGGCGACCGCATAGCCGTGGGGATAGACGCAAAGGACGGCTACGCAGCAACCGACGGTTGGGAAAAGGTAAGCGGCGAGAGAGCCGTGGATTTTGCGAAAAAGGCGGAGGAAGCGGGCGTTAAAACGATTATATATACCGATATAGCGACAGACGGCGCTCTTTGCGGTCCCAATATTAAGGCGATGAAAGAGATGACTGAAAAAACGGGGCTTTCGGTTATAGCATCGGGCGGAATAGCTTCCATAGACGATATAAAGGCGCTTCTCGATACCGGCGTTGAGGGCGCGATTACAGGCCGCGCCATATATACGGGAAGTCTCGACCTGAAAGAAGCGGTAAGGCTGTGCAAAGCAAGTAGCGAAGGAATGAAGTAAAATGTTTGCGGATGAAGTGAAATTTGATGAAAAGGGGCTTGTACCCTGCATAGTACAGGACGAAAAGACCGGCGAGGTTTTGATGATGGCTTACATGAACCGCGAGAGCCTTGAAAAGACAATGGAAACAGGCGCGACATGGTTTTACAGCAGAAGTCGGCAGTCGCTCTGGAACAAGGGCGAGACAAGCGGAAATTATCAGTATGTAAAGGACATTTATCTTGACTGCGACGGCGACACCGTTCTGGTGAAGGTTTCTCCAAAAGGTCCTGCGTGCCACACAGGGAACGAGTCCTGCTTTTTCCGTAAGCTTACGGACGGAGAGGCTGCCCCGTACGAGAGAGAGGAGAAGGGCGAATTTATCCTTGACGAGCTGTACGGCGTTGTGAAGGACAGAATGGAGAATCCCAAAGAGGACAGCTATACCAACTATCTTTTGGACTGCGGTATAGACAAGATACTTAAAAAAGTGGGAGAGGAATGCTCCGAGACGATAATTGCGGCAAAAAATGCCGACAAAAAGGAGATTGCCCTTGAAACGAGCGACCTTTTGTATCACCTTGTAGTGATGCTTGCCGAGCGCGGCATGGATATAAGGGATATTTATAAGGA
>CAZIBK010000014.1:0-17053 GCA_964537125.1 uncultured Oscillospiraceae bacterium | reverse complement strand
AGGATATCATAAAACGGCAGGCTTGTCAA
Organism: uncultured Oscillospiraceae bacterium; assembly: GCA_964537125.1. Classification (GTDB taxonomy): domain Bacteria; phylum Bacillota; class Clostridia; order UMGS1883; family UMGS1883; genus CAZIBK01. The sequence continues at coordinate 17,024 of CAZIBK010000014.1, read as the reverse complement.
GGATAAAATAAGTAATTTTTAGAATCTATGCTCCGCGGAGCATACCATTCCGTTACGGAAGTAATTTCTTTCTCCTGTACGGTATGCGTATGGGGCAGCCGTATTTTCAGCGGCGGAAGCTGTTCCCAGAACATCCGCCGCGTTCTTCCCACAGGCGCGCAATGACTCCGCAATCAGCAAGACGCCCGAGCAAAGCGCCCTTTGCTTTAATCAATACTTCCCCGTTCAAGCTTCGATTCAGCGCTTCTTTATTTCAATTTATCTTTGCACTCTGCCCGATCCGTCGCCGCCCATAAGAGCCTCAACCTCATCGCGCGTTACGATGTTCATATCGCCGGGAATTGTGTGCTTAAGGGCGCTTGCCGCAACGCCGTATTCGAGAGCCGTCTTAAAGTCTCTGCCGTCGAGCATACCGCAGATAACGCCCGCCGCAAAGCTGTCGCCGCCGCCTACGCGGTCAACGATGGGGTTAATGCGGTATTCCTTGGAATGGTAAAATTCCTTGGCGTCTCTCGAATAAATACAAGCCGACCAGCCGTTGTCGGAGGCGGAATGGGAAACGCGAAGAGAGGAAATTACATATTCAAAGTTGAACTTTGCGACCATCTGCTCAAAAATGCTCTTATAGCCCGCAAGCTCCAATTCGCCGCTTGTTACATCTGTTTCGCCGGGCTTGAAGCCGAGAACCTTTTCGGCGTCCTCCTCGTTGCCGATACAGACGTCAACATACTGCATGAGGTTTGTCATAATCCTCTGCGCCTTTTCGCTGCTCCAGAGCTTTTTGCGGAAGTTAAGGTCGCAGGAAACCTTTACACCGTGTTCCTTTGCCTTTTTAAGAGCGGTTTCCGTAAGAGCGGCGGCAGAATCCGAAACAGCGGGGGTGATACCCGTAAAGTGGAACCAGTCGCAGCCGTCGAATATTTTATCAAAATCGAAATCGGAGGCTTCCGCTGTGGAAATGGATGAGTGCGCTCTGTCATATACTACATTGCTCGCGCGCATGGAAGCGCCTGTTTCAAGGTAGTAGATACCGAGTCTTTCGCCGCCGCGCGCAATGTTCCTTGTGCCCACATTCATCTTGCGGAGAGCCGCAACAGCGCAGTCGCCGATGGGGTTTGAAGGAACCTTTGTCACAAATTCAGCGTCGTGACCGTAATTCGCAAGGGATACCGCAACGTTGGCTTCACCGCCGCCGTAGCAAACGTCAAATTCGTCCGCCTGAAGAAATCTTTCAAAGTTAGGTGTGGAAAGTCTGAGCATTATTTCGCCCATTGTTACAACTTTTGCCATTTTAGTATTGTCTCCTTTAATTATGTAATTAGAAGCCTACATCTTCCGCTATTACTATTATGTTATATCTTCCGGGATGCTTTCTGCCGTTATGGATAATGCTCGTAGCGTTGCAGATGCTCCAGGGCGTTTCGCAGTTTTCGCACTTGCCCGAAACGGCGCAGGGCGTCTGATGACCGATGCGCTTTGCGTTCATCGGCGCAATTTCCTTAATGCGCTTGAACGCGGCGGGAAGGTCGTCCACAACCTTGTTTGCGCCCACGACTATAAGCACCTTGTCCGGTCCGAAGATTATTCCTCCCGCGCGGTTGCCGGAGGAGTCGGTATTCACAATCTCGCCCTCGCGCGTAATGGCGTTAGAGCCCGTAACGAGCCAGTCAGCCATCATGGATTCGCGGTAAACCTTATAGGTGTTTTCATAGCTGCCTGCCGAATAGCGGTCATAGAAATGATACTTATCCGAACGGAAAATATCCACAAGACCCATATCGCCCAAAGTTACGCTGCCGCCCATTGCAATCGACGCGCCCTCGGGGACGATTTCAAGAACCTTCTTTTTTGCCTCCTCGCAGTCCTCCGCATAGTAAGCGATGTAGCCTTTGTCGTTTAAAATGTCAACTATCTCTTTCGCAATCTGCTGACACTGCCATTTTCTTGCCCAATGCATATTTCATCTTCCTTCCTGATTTTATTTTATTTATTGCTTCTTCTCTGCCGCAATGCGCATTGAACCCTTTGCGTTTACTGCGCATCACTGCAAAGGGCGGGCAGGCAAACGCCGTCCCCGCCCTTTTATTTTACGGTTTACTGCGGCTGCTTGCCGATGTAGGCAAGGATGCCTCCGTCAACATATACAACATGACCGTTTACGAAGTTTGAAGCGTCGGATGCAAGGAAAACCGCGGGACCGATAAGATCCTCTGTCTTGCCCCAACGAGCCGCCGGAGTCTTGGAAATGATGAACTGGTCGAACGGGTGACGGCTGCCGTCGGGCTGGATTTCCCTGAGAGGAGCTGTCTGCGGAGTTTCGATATAGCCCGGTCCGATACCGTTGCACTGAATATTGTATTCGCCGTACTCGGAGCAGATGTTTCTCGTGAGCATCTTAAGACCGCCCTTTGCCGCAGCGTATGCGGAAACGGTTTCACGTCCGAGTTCGCTCATCATGGAGCAGATGTTTATAATCTTGCCGTGACCCTTCTTTATCATCGAAGGAATACAAGCCTTTGACACAATAAACGGAGCGTTGAGGTCAACGTCCACAACCTGACGGAACTGCTCCGCCGTCATTTCGCACATGGGGATACGCCTGATTATTCCGGCGTTGTTTACAAGGATGTCGATAACTCCGACCTCTTCCTCGATTTTCTTTACCATTTCCGTAACCTGATCTTCTTTTGTGACGTCGCAGATATAGCCCTTTGCGTCAATGCCGTCGGCGGCATATGAATCAAGCCCCTTCTGCACAAGCTCCGCCTTAATGTCGCAGAAAACTATTTTTGCGCCCGCGCTGTGGAACCCTTTTGCAATGGCATAGCCTATGCCGTAGGACGCGCCTGTAATGAGAGCAACCTTACCGTCAAGTCTGAAAGAGTCTATAATGTTCATTTTTCAATCTCCTTTTAAAATTATTGTTTTTTTTTGTTATTTTTCCGTCTTATTTCTTCGGAACGCCTTCCCAGTCCTTAAGGAAGCGTTCGATGCCCGCGTCTGTAAGAGGATGCTTAGTCATCTGAACAATTACCTTATAGGGAACTGTCGCGATGTGAGCGCCCAGTCTTGCAGCCTCCACAACGTGAACGGGGTGACGGATAGACGCGGCGATAATCTCGGTTTCGATACCGTGAGTATCGAAGATATCAACGATTTCCTCGATAAGGTTCAGACCGTTCATGCCGATATCGTCAAGCCTTCCGAGGAAGGGCGAAACGTATGCGGCGCCCGCGCGCGCGGCAAGAAGAGCCTGCGCCGCCGAGAAGATAAGAGTTACGTTAGTCTTGATGCCCTTGGATGAAAGAATCTTTACAGCCTTAAGACCTTCAAGCGTCATCGGGATCTTAATAACGATGTTCTTATGAATCTTTACCAGCTCTTCAGCCTCCGAAACCATACCTTCAGCCTCGAGGCTGATAACCTCCGCGCTGATCGGTCCGTCAACGATAGATGCAATCTCCGTTACGACCTCCTTAAAGTCTCTTCCTTCCTTTGCGATAAGGGAGGGGTTTGTTGTTACGCCGCAGATAACGCCCAGGTCGTTAGCCTTCCTGATGTCATCCACATTGGCGGTGTCAATAAAAATTCTCATTGGCATTACTTCCTTTCCGGATAAAATTATTATAACTTTATTATAGCATATAAATTACGATTAAACAAGCGTTATCTGAAATTTTAAACAAATATTCCCGAATTTTTAAGGAATCGCCGATTAATTTCAAAACGCCTTCCGCCGATGAAATTCTTCTTGCTGACGCGGTAAATATGCGGGTATATCTTTTCGGGCGCTAAATATTCAGCAATTCTTTAAGCTTTTTATCGGGGTGAAACGGATAGCTTTTCCCTCGGAAAATAATCTTGTCCTCGAAAAACCGCGCCTCATTTTTCGGAAAAACCTCGTTTACCGCAGTCACGGCTCCGTAGCGGCGGCGGAATTCGAGCCTGTCCTCATAGAGAACATATTCAATATCAAAAAGGGAGCGCTTCATAACCCCATACACACCGAGAGCAAAGATCAAAATCGCCAAAAGCCTGAGTATTCCCGCATAGGGCAGTTTCCCTGCCAAAAGCATCAGAGCCGCGCACAAAAGCACAAGAAACGCCATGCACAAGACCGCCGCCTTGCGCGTTGACTCAAAGGGCGCACGGCAGGAATAAAGCGCCTTATCCATGGCACGCCTCTCTCACAGCCTCGGCGACAGCTTCAGCCACGCGCGGATCCAGCGCGGTGGGAAGGATGCGCTCCGGCGAAAGCTCCTCATCGGAAACAAGAGACGCTATGGCTCTCGCTGCGGCAAACTTCATTTCCTCGGTTATCTCCTTCGCGCGGGCGTCAAGCGCGCCGCGGAATATGCCCGGGAAGGCAAGGACGTTATTTATCTGATTCGGGAAATCGCTCCTGCCCGTCCCCACAACTGCCGCGCCCGCCGCGCGGGCAACATCGGGCATGACCTCGGGCGTCGGGTTTGCCATTGCAAAAATAATGGGATCCTTTGCCATGGAGCGTATCATATCGGCAGTAAGGATATTGGGCGCCGAAACGCCTATAAAAAGGTCTGCTCCGCCTATTACATCGGAAAGCGTTCCCTTTTTCTTTTCACGGTTTGTAACGCGCGCCATTTCCGCAAGGGCGTCGTCCATATCGGGTCTGCCCTCATACACAACACCGTATTTGTCGGTGAGAATGACCTCCTTAAGCCCCGCGCTCATAAGAAGCTTGCATATAGCGGTTCCCGCCGCGCCCGCGCCCGAAAACACAGCCTTTATATTTTCCATTTTCCTGCCCGTAAGCTTAAGGGCGTTCATGAGAGCCGCAAGTACGATTATAGCGGTTCCGTGCTGGTCATCGTGGAAAACGGGGATATCCATAACCTCTTTAAGCCGCCTCTCCACCTCAAAGCAGCGGGGAGCGGAAATGTCCTCAAGGTTGACGCCGCCGAAAACAGGCTCAAGATATTTGACCGTCTTTACAATTTCATCCACATCCTGCGTGTCAAGGCAGATGGGGAACGCGTCAACGTTTCCGAAGCGCTTGAACAGCACAGCCTTGCCCTCCATTACGGGGATGGCAGCCTTCGCGCCGATATTGCCCAAGCCCAAAACGGCGCTGCCGTCGGATACGACCGCCACGGTGTTCCACTTTCTCGTATATTCGTAGCATGCGTCGGGGTTTTTAACTATTTCGCGGCAGGGCTGTGCCACGCCGGGGGTGTACGCGGTGGCAAGATCGTCCATCGTTTCAACGGGGACGGTCGGCACCACTTCTATTTTGCCTCTGCTTTCGCGGTGAAGGCGGAGCGCTTCTTCATTGTAATCCATCTTACTGTCTCCTTATCTTATCGTATATAATCCTCAGCCCGTCAAGTGTGAGAGTGGGTTCTATCACATCAATGGAGGCGGCTTCCTCGCTTATCATCCTCGAAAGCCCGCCCGTGGCAATGACCTTCGCGTCGGGAGAGTTCATTTCCTCTTTCATGAGCTTAACGATATAATCCACCTGCCCGACATAGCCGTGGATAACGCCCGACTGCATACTTTCCACGGTCGTTTTGCCGATGACGTTCTTTATCGGGGCAAGCTCTATTCTCGGAAGCTTGCTTGTCTTTGAAAAGAGCGCCTCAACTGATATTTTTACGCCGGGGCATATTGCGCCGCCGAGGTAGTCGCCCTTCCCCGTTATGGCGCAAAAGGTTGTGGCGGTGCCGAAATCCACCACGATGCAGTCGCCCTTGTACTTTGCCCTTGCGGCGACGGCGTTTACGAGGCGGTCGGCTCCCACCTCACGGGGGTTTTCATATAAAATATTAAGCCCCAAATCAAGCTCGTTTGTGACCACGATAGGGTCTTTCCCGAGATATTTGTTTACGGCGCGTTCGAGAGAGTACATCACAGGCGGCACAACGCTTGATATGATAACGCCGTCTATATCCTCCGCGTGAAAGCGGTTGTATTCCATAAGCTGCAGAAATTTCATGCCGTATTCGTCGCGGGAGGCTGAGGTATCCGTCGCCACGCGGAAGCTTTTAAGAAGCCTTTCGCCCTCATACACTCCGAGGACAATATTTGTATTTCCCACATCAATTGCAAGAAGCATATATACTCTTCCTTTCAAAGCCGGTCGCAGAGAACCATGCCGTATTTTCCGTTTTCGCTGATCTCGAGCACGCCGACAGAGGGGGTTCCGCTCCGCGGCAGAGATATGCTGCCCGGATTAAAAACGCGCACTCCGTCAAATACGCTGTCGGCAGGGCTGTGCGTATGACCGAAGAGGGCAAGGGTACAGCCAAGCTCTTTTGCGCGAAGGGCAAGGCGGCGTCCTCCGTCATGCACGGAATAAAGATGCCCGTGGGTGATGAAAATTCTGAGATTGTTTATTTCGAGAACCCTTTCGGTATCTCTTGCGCAGTAAGCGTCGTTATTTCCGCGCACCGCCGCGACGGGTATATCCGGGTACATATCCTCAATATACCGTACATCGCGCTCAATATCGCCCAGGTGTATTATTTCGTCGGGCATAAATGCCTCTATCGCACGGTCGCAGGGGTTTGTCCTGCCGTGAGAGTCGGACATTATGAGTATCCTCATAAAATCACCGCCTTTGTATAATAATACACCCAAAAAAGAGCTGTGTCAATAAAAGGGATTGACGAATAATATATTACAAAAGGAGATGGTCTTATGACAAACGATATTGCGGCTATGCTTAAGGATATGGACAAACGCCGCCTCCGTGAGGGGCTTGACAGGGCAAAGCGTTTTTTATCCACAGATGAGGGCAAGGCGGCAATGGCTAAAATAAAAGAGGGGAAAATGCCCGACGGCACAAATATCCCCGATGATTTGAAAAAGGCGGCGGAGGCGCTTTCGAAGGATCCCGAAAGCGCAAAAAAGCTTTCGTCTTTTCTTAAAATATAATGGACGAGGGATTTGAACAGCAGATAAAAAACGCCCTCGCCGACCCTGAGCTTATGCGGAAGGTGTCGGGCGTGCTTTCCTCCCTCGGCGCGGGAGGCGGCACGGGGAGCGGCGACGACGGCGGAAACGGCGGCAATGATACCGCGCCCGCGCCCGTGAATCCGCAGCCGCTTCTCCCAAGCGATGACCGCACACGGCTCCTTATGGCAATAAAGCCGTTTCTGAGCGAAAAAAGAGCGCCGTACATGGACAGCGCGATAAATATTCTCAAGCTCGTTTCCATAGGGAAAATAGGCAAGGATCTCAAATTGTTTTAAAGGAGGATCGGGATGCGCGTCAGACAGATGAATCCGTTTGCGGACGAAAGAAAAAACCGACCTGCGGCGTCATTCAGCCCTTCTCCGCCGCTCTCGGAGGATTTTCCGCTCGGCGGCATAATGACGGGCTTGAACATAAAAAGCTTCAAAAAGGACGACTGGATACTTTTAGGCATAATATGCGCCCTTGTGCTGGAGGGCAGCCGCGACTATGTGCTTCTCTGCTCGCTGGGGTATCTGTTCATAATGGGCTTTAAAGAATGACGCTCTTTGCCGCCTCCGCCGCTTCCCGCGAGATATTGCAGTCAAGTATATACATCGGAACCGTTTTTATAAGCCTTTCCGCAAAGGCGGCATATCTGTCGGCAAAATCCCCCACGGGAGGCAACGCAAGCGCGGATATTATGCGGAACGCCTTCTCAATGTCGGGCAGGTCGGATACACGCGCCTCTTCCGCCTGCCGCAGGAAAAACACAGCCTTAAGGGGCGCGCTTACGGCGCGGTTTTTATCGGTTTTTCCGCTCCAGGGGGTGCCGTATATGACCGCGCCGCCGTTTTCAAAGCCGACGGCGGGGGAATCATCGTTTATGACCTCCGCGTTAAAATATTTCTCCCAAAGAGCGGCATGGGTGGATTTTCCGACTCCGCTCAATCCGGAAAATGCCGCGGCGGCGCCGTTCAGCTTCACGGCGGAGGCATGGATAACGCACCTTCCCCGAAGAAGCGCCGCATAGCGGAATATTTCCCCAAGCATATTGAACGCGCGGACCGGAATTTCCGCTCCTCCCAAAGGCGCAATATCGCAAAGCTGCGCCCTTACCCGCGAAAAAGCCGCGTCAGCGTCTGTTCGCGCGGTAACCCTTTCGCCGCCGAGAAGGTCGTAATTTGAAAAGCCGTCCCGGGTTTTAACCCATCTGCGGTAGCTCCGCGACGCGTATTCCTCCCCCAACGGGCGTTCGAGAGAGCCTTTTATTTCGTACCCGACAAAAATGTCGGCTTTTTCAAAATCCGCCGTATATTCCGAAAGGCGTGCGGAAAAAAGCGGACAGTCCGCCCCCGAAACCGAAATATTTATACCCGAAACGCAAATTTTATACATAATCACCACTCCGTTTTCAGTTTATCATTTTCAAAGCATAAACACAAGATAAAATGCGCGTCAAATATATCTTGAAAAATGCCCCGCGGCACGATATAATACATATATCAGCTTTTTGGGAGGAATCGATTGTGAAAATTAAAGACGGATTTATAATAAAAAAGATAATGGGAAGCTATATTGTTATCTCCGCTGACGGAAACGCCGCAAATTTTGAAAAAATGCAGACCCTGAACGAAACGGGGGCTTTGCTTTGGGGCGTTCTCGAAAAGGGCGGAGATATTGATTCGCTTACGGCAAAGCTGCTTGCCGAATACGATGTTGACGAGGAAACGGCAATTGCGGACGCAAAGGATTTTACGGACAAGCTCCGCGCCGCAGGGCTTCTTGACGAATAATCCGAAAAGGAGGCGCTCCGGTGAAAAATAAAGCTCTTCGCTGGATAATATTACATTCAAGGTTCATGCTTTTTCCGCTGCTCATACTTGTGCTTGCAAGTATGGCGGTCAGCGTCTGCTCCGTGGTATTCGCCACTCTGTCGCAAAGCGTTATCGATATCGCCGTATCGGGCGACAAGTCGGGCTTTTTCATCGAAGGGTGCAAGCTGGCAGGGGTGATTGTGGCTGAAATTATTCTCAGAGTATTAACCAGCCGAATGACCGTTTCCTTCGGAGGGAGGCTTGAAATGAGCTTCCGCGAGTATGTTTTCGGAACCGCGCTCAAGAAAAAGTGGAGCAGCATACATGAATATCATTCGGGCGATATAGTAAACAGGGTGAAAAATGATTCGGCGGTTGTGACAAACGGCGTTATGAGCATCCTGCCAAACGGCGTTATGCTTATAACAAGGGTTGTCGGCGCGCTGATAGTGCTTTTCGGGATAGATATAGAGTTTGCCCTGATTCTGTGCGTTACCTCGCCCTTTATACTTCTTTTTGCAAGGCTTTACAGCAGAAAAATGAAGGAGTTTCACAAGGCGGTGCAGCAATCCGACAGCAACGCGATATCCTACATGATTGAAACCGTTCAAAACCTCATCGTGACAAAAGCGTTCGGCAATGAGGACAGCTCGGTAAAGGAAGCTGCCTCCATACAGGCGGAAACACTGCGCCTCCGCATAAAGCGCAACTCATGGCGTATCGCCGCAAATGTGAGCATGGTTATCCTTTTCACGGGAAGCTACGCTTTCACGATTCTCTGGGGCGCGTACAAGCTGTCGCTGGGTTTGCTGACCTTCGGCACCTTCACCGCTATGATACAGCTTGTAAATCAGGTGCAGACGCCCTTCCGCAACATGAGCTCGCTTTTTGTAACATATCAGAATATGATTGCCTCTGCGGAGCGTATTCTTGAAATAGAGGATCTGGAGGATGACATCGCTCCGGAGCCTTCTCTGCCGCCGGAGGAAATTTATGCCTCAATGCGGGGAATAGTTTTTGAAAACGTGTTCTTTTCCTACGGCGGAGAGGACATCCTCTGCGACGCCTCCTGCCGCATAAATAAGGGCGAATTTGTGGCGCTTTCCGGCATATCCGGCGCGGGCAAGAGTACGGTCATAAGGCTTTTGCTCTCGCTTGTGGAACCGACAAGCGGAAGGATTTATTTTGACTGCGGCTCCCCCATACCCATAAGCGCTGCCACGCGCAAAATGTTCGGGTATGTGCCTCAGGGCAATATGCTTATATCCGGCTCCATAGGCAAAAATATAGCCTTTTATTCCGATGCTGACGAGGAAACCATACGAAAATCCGCCGAAAGCGCACAGATAGACAGCGTGATAGACGCTTTGCCCGACGGTATGGATTCGGCTTTGGGCGAAAAGGGTTCGGGGCTTTCCGAGGGGCAGATACAGCGTATAGCCATTGCCCGCGCCCTCGCGCGTTCCGCTCCGATACTTCTTCTGGACGAGGCGACAAGCGCTCTTGACGAGCAGACGGAGATAGAGCTTTTAAACGAGCTGAAAAAGGACAGCGATAAAACCGTTATTATCATCACCCACAGAAAGCGCGTGTTTGACTACTGCGACAGGATGATTACATTAAGCGACGGCTCTCTTAGCGAAAGTACACCGGAAAATACAACGAAAGAGTGATAAAGATGGACAGAACAACAATAAAGGCTTTAAACTCCGCTCAGCTCAAAGGCGGCGAGGAGGTGAGCGTTTCCGGCTGGATACGTTCCGTAAGGACAAGCGGCAACTTAGCCTTCGCCTCTCTCAGCGACGGAAGCTTTTTCACGCCCCTTCAGGTGGTTTTGGAAAAGGAAAACCTTGAAAACTTTGACGGCATAGCCTCCCTCAACGTGGGAAGCGCCGTTTCCTTCAGGGGTATAATAGTCTTAACTCCAAACGCGAAGCAGCCCTTTGAACTGAACGCGAGAAGCGCTTCGGTCGAGGGCGAATCAACGCCCGACTATCCGCTTCAGAAGAAACGCCATTCAAACGAATATCTCCGCACCATAGCACACCTCAGACCGAGGACAAACACCTTTTCGGCAGTGTTCAGGGTAAGGAGCGTTTTGGCATACGCCATACACACCTTCTTTAACGAGCGGGGCTTTGTATATGTTCACACGCCCATTATCACAACGAGCGACTGCGAGGGCGCGGGAGAAATGTTCCGTGTTACGACACTTGACGCGGGCAATCCTCCCCGCAATCCCGACGGCAGCGTTGATTTTTCTCAGGACTTTTTCGGCAAGCCCACCTTCCTGACCGTATCGGGGCAGCTCAATGTGGAAACCCACGCAATGGCGCTGGGCAGCGTTTACACCTTCTCCCCCGCTTTCAGGGCGGAAAAATCCAACACCCCGAGGCACGGCGCCGAATTTTGGATGGTAGAGCCCGAAATAGCCTTTGCCGACCTTGAGGACGATGAGCGCCTTGCGGAGGATATGCTGAAATTCATCATCCGCTATGTTATCGAACATGCCCCCGAAGAGATGGAGTTCTTCAATAAATTTATAGATAAAACGCTTTTTGAGCGGCTTAACAACATCCTTGAAAACGATTTCGCCCGCGTGACCTATACCGAGGCGACAGAAATACTCAAAAAGAGCGGCGAAAAGTTCGAGTACCCCGTTGAATGGGGCGTTGACCTTCAAACCGAGCATGAGAGATATCTTACGGAGAAGGTTTTCAACCGTCCCGTATTTGTGACGGATTATCCCAAGGAGATAAAGGCGTTTTATATGCGCTTAAACGACGACGGAAAGACCGTTGCCGCAATGGATTTGCTCGTCCCCGGCGTAGGGGAGATAATCGGCGGCAGCCAGAGAGAGGAACGGCTCGATGTGCTTCTTAATCGAATGGCGGAGCTGGGGCTTGACGAAAAGGATTACTCCTGGTACGTTGACCTTCGCCGCTACGGTACGGCAAAGCATGCCGGCTTCGGGCTGGGCTTTGAAAGAGCAATAATGTATATAACGGGAATGAGCAACATAAGGGACGTTACCTCCTTCCCGAGAACAACGGGCTCCGCGGAGTTCTGAATATTACTTTTTTGGAGGGATTTTGATGGAAATTCTTATTTCGGTAATAGCGGCGGCGGTTCTTATAGTCTCGGCGGCAATCTTCGGCAGCTCGCTTCCGGGCGGCGATATGCTGGGCGGACGGTTTTATCAGGTAATTGCCATAATTCTGGCGATAATTATAAGCGCTCTCATAAACCTGCCCATGCTCTATATGTTCCGCGGAAATTCCAAGTATTCAAAAAAACAGTACAAAAAGGCATTGGAATACTATAAAAAGGCGTATAAAACGGGTCATCTTTCCCCTGAGATGACGATTTACTATGCGTATACGGCTCTTAAGGAGGGTAAGACGGAAACTGCCGAGGCTGTTTTTGAAAAGCTCGGCAAGGGCAAGCTCAGCGAAAAGCAGAAGGAAATGTTTAATACCAACTACGCCCTTCTTTTGTGGAAAAAGGGACAGCTTGACGAGGCGATAGAGCTTCTCGCCTCCGTCCCCTCATCTCCGACACGGGACGGCTCGCTCGGCGCGCTTTACCTGATACGCGCTCGGCAGTCGGGCGACTTTTCCGCGGCTCTCGCCTTCTGCGAGGAGGCTCACGAAAGGTATGCGTATGACAAAACCGTTATGTGCAACATAGGCGAGGCGTATTACATGACGGACCGCACAGAGGACGCCGAGAAGATATTTGAAGAGCTTCTCGACCTGCGCCCGACGACCCCCGCGCCGTTTTACCTTTACGGCTTGACGCTTAAGTCCCTCGGTAAAGACGCCGACGCCGAGGATATGTTCCGTAAGGCGCTGAGGTTCCGCTTTACGGCTCTCACTCCGATAAGCAGAAAAGACGTTGAAAAGGAACTGCAATAAAAAATCCGCCCTTGGATGCGAATTTTAATAAATAGTACAGCTATGGTATATAAAATCACACGGCTGCTAAATAGATACATATTGATATCTGAATTTTTTTATACCATATCTTATTCTAGTTTATCAGAGCTTGTGAACGATTGAAACACTTACCAAGAATACGGTAAAACAATTCGGTGAATTGTTTTACGCAGCAGGGAGCGTCAGCTCCTCAGGTTTCAGCGGGAGATTATAACTCCAAACCTGAGAAGCAGAACCTGTCGCCTTAGAGGCGGGGACATCTGCACATAGGTTATAAAGCGAGGATAAAAAATGACTAATCATAAAATATATTTTGGAGATAGTCGTTCTCTTAATCAAATTAAAGATAAATCAGTACAACTAATTGTTACATCTCCACCATACTGGCAGTTAAAAGATTATGGGACGCCAAACCAAATAGGATTCAATGATAGCTACGAGGAATATATAAATAATTTAAATCTTGTATGGCAAGAATGTAACAGGGTTCTTGCCGATGGATGCAGACTATGTATAAACATCGGAGATCAATTTGCCCGATCCGTATACTACGGAAGATACAAGGTCATACCTATACGCACAGAAATCATTCGTTTCTGCGAGGCTTTGGGGATGGATTATATGGGAGCTGTTATTTGGCAAAAAACCACAACAATGAACACCTCCGGCGGGGGCGCTGTTATGGGAAGCTTCCCTTATCCGAGAAACGGTATCTTAAAAATGGACTATGAGTTTATTTTATTGTTCAAAAAATTGGGAAATGCACCCAAGCCCACGGCAGAACAAAAAGCTTCTTCAGCTATGAGCAAAGAGGAATGGTCTCAGTATTTTTCATCTCACTGGAATTTTAACGGGGTAAAGCAAGTGGGACACATTGCGATGTTTCCCGAAGAGCTGCCCAAACGACTTATCAAAATGTTTTCTTTTGTTGGGGAAACAGTCTTAGATCCTTTTGCCGGAAGCGGCACTACGTCATTGGCGGCAAAACATTTGGGAAGAAATTCTATCGGGTACGAAATAAACAAAGAGTTTGCTCCAATTATTAAAGAAAAGCTTTGTACAAAACAGATCGAGTTTTATGATAATGCAACAGTGTCTTTCTTTGAAGACAAAGAAGGTATTAAGCATACATTTGAGGATCTGCCCTATATATTTCACGATCCCCATAAAATGGATAAAAAAATTGATATAAAGAAGCTCCGGTTTGGCTCTAAAATGGACAGCCATGAACAAAAGCGAGAGGAGCTTTTTACGGTAAAAAATGTTATATCTCCCAACACCATCGAACTTGGCAACGGCTTAATCGTTAAACTATTGGGAATCCAAATTATTCCTCAATTTGAACAGGCGGCAGTTAAATTTTTGCAGGATAAGTTCAAAAAGCGAAAAGTTTTCTTAAGGTACGACTCTGTCAAATATGATAATGAAAACAATTTACTCTGCTATGTTTATCTCGACAATAAGACATTTGTGAACAATCATTTGGTTCGAACCGGTTATGTTGCCGTTGATACACAAACGGAATATACCTGTAAGGAAAAATTCTTAAACTCTATGCCTGACTAAAACAAGCGGGAATTTTTAACTCAACCCGTAGTTTTAATCTTCAACTTCAATAACAAGCCCGTTCTTTCTTTTGGTATAGTATATCATTTTTACATTGATTGTTTCAGACATTCGTCCCATTGATTTATATGAGTCCGGCTTTACAGAGTACGGAATTAGGTCTATATAGCCGTCAATCCCCTGAGATTCCTCTTTTGGAGTCGCCAAGCGATAGCTTTTGCCTTTAATCCCCGCAACTTTTCTTAAAATCGCCTTTTGTACATATAATCCGTTGAATGTTTTGGTAATCACCAAATCCTCCACCCATTCACGAACCATCTCTCTGTCAATAAGTTGTATTGCTTCTTTTAAATTTTCAACCTGAGCGAATATCTTATCAGTGGCATCATCAATTGCATCGGGATACTGCTTTATATACCATTTTTTCCAATCGCTTATAGAAATTTCTTTTGCTTGCTGTTCATATTCCGGGAAAAGATTCGATAACTGACCTACAACCCTCGGACGAGTTCCTTGGGCATTTTGATTTGCCCAATTTATCAATTGTGATGTGTATTTAGGGAAAATATGGTTTTCCGTTTCGTTCAAAACAAACAGTTCTTCATTTTTAATTGTAACTATCATTATTATTTTCCTCCTCAATTTCATACTCAAAAAACTCGTCAATATCATTACAATAAGCCAAATTCGCGTTTACAGGTTCTTGTCTGCTTGCGCCCGCATATGTGATTCAGGTTTTACATACTTTTTCCGTCTATATCTAACTCAATAAACAATTTATATGTCTCTATACCAAGTGCGTCCGCAATACGTTGAATATTTTCAAGAGAAATACTTCTGCGATAACATTCAATAGCGCTAATATAGGTGCGATGCATACCGCATTTATCAGCAAACGCTTCTTGCGACATACCCAATGCCGAGCGATATTTCCTTAGATTACTCCCAAAAACCTTTACAATATCCATTTTTACAACTCCTCTCAATTTATTATAATGTTGATGAATACTATAAGTCTACATACAATAAGTTTCACATCGGCATTACTTTGAATAGGTGATTTTATAAATCGGAAAAGGAAAGGCTTTGTTTTAATGCAGAGCGGCTGATTTTCCGCGCTCATCCGGCGGCGGGGCTCTCCGCGCACATCAAAAAGAGAGGCTGCGCCTTATGCAGTCTCTCTTTTAAAAGAAGCTTCAAAGAATCTTTACTGTATTTTCATGCGGCTCAGCACATCGACAGCTTCGGGCGACGCCTCCGCGGCGTACAGGGTGCCGCCGTAGATTGTGACGCGGCAGTCGCCGTCGTAGTAAATATAGCAGTCAAAGGTTCCCTGCTCGTCGTCGGGATCCTCGGCGTAAATCGTAGTATGCACCGCCTTTTTATCGTCTATATCGAGGATTTCAACGCCGTCATAGCGCACCTCGGAATCGGTATTGAGCTGTTCGGAGAACAGCGCCGCCCACGCGTCATCGCTCGCCTGAGATGAAAGGGACGAGAAGTTGCGCACGGCATTTGTCTTAATATTTTTAAGCTCGTTATAGGCAATTGAATATGCGGAATATTCATTCATGTAGTCCATATATTCGGAGTACCCGGGAACGGAATACATATCAAAGCTTTCGGCAACGGAGGTCGCGTATTCCTCGTATTCCTCCACGGATTCAAAGCCCAAAAGCACGGCAAGCGCCTCGTTGTCAAGCTCTGTCGCGTCGTCGGGCATTTCAACGCCCCGTTCGGCGAAAAGCTGTTCATGTATCATTCTGTTCGCTTCGTCACGCAGCTCGCGCATATCCACATCGGGCTTTTCGGGAGCCGCGGGATATTCCTCGTTTATCCTTGAAACGTCCACATCCTCACCGTCATACGGTTCAAAATCCTGCACCACGATAAGTATTCCGTTTGTAAGAGAGGAATCGGCATAGCTTTCATAGAGGGACACAATATTCCAGTCATAAAGGTGCTGAATATCCGTTGCGTCAACGGCACGGTAAGCAAAAGATTCCTCGGAATCCGTATCGTCATAGGCAAAGTCTGCGGGCAGCTCAAAGGTAATGGTAGCGGACGGCGTTGTTACGGACACATATGCGCCCTCATCCTCGGTGGGAAGCTCCTCATCTTCGGTCTGCTGTGCCGTATCCGCGGTTATTGATGTGCCGGAGGTCGGCGACGTATCGGAATCCGGCGTATTTTCGATCTTATCCGCCGCGGAGACGGAGGTGTCGATTTTCCCGTTTATTATAACCCTCTGATATTCATCGCTCCAAAGAACCGTAAGCCCCATAGTCTCCGCAATAAAACGCAGCGGAACCATAGTTCTTCCGCCTATTATCTTCGGCGCGGCGGAGAGCTTTTTCTCCCCGGAGGATGTACGGGCAGCATCGCTTCCGATGGTAAGCTCGATAAAAAACGAGCCGCCCTTAAGGGTGACGAGCTGCTTAGACTCGTCCCAGCTTATATCAAGACCGAGCGCCTCGGCTATCGGTCTGACCGGCACAAGAGTTACGCCGTTTTCCACGACAGGCTCCTGGTCGGGGAATTTTACAAACGAGCTGTTCATTATGACATTTATCGCCCCCGCGCTTTTTGCAAAGCAGAGAACGAGCATTATTGCGGAAAGGATTGCCGACAGTTTCTTTTTCATATGAATTCCTCCCTTGTAAATATATATTATTATATATCCCCATGACAATAAAATCAACAAAAATCTACGGCGCACCGAAAAAAATCGGTGCGCTTCGTATTTTTACTTTACAGCCCATACGGA
>CAZIBK010000013.1:0-18086 GCA_964537125.1 uncultured Oscillospiraceae bacterium | reverse complement strand
GCTCACGCCCTCTCTTATGACATTTTTGTAATAGGGGAGCGCATCGCGGTAGCGTTCAAAGGCAGACTTATCTTGAAGTTTTATTGAAAGCAGTACCCCGTACCGCAGATCCAAATCATCCGCATAGTCATATACTTCGTCGCTGTATTTTCTTATTTCATCCCTTTCCATATCGATAAGCGCCATTAGATCTATATCCGACTCTTCATCAAAATCTCCTCTTGCATATGAACCGTACAGAATAACACTCTCCAATTTTTCCCCGAATATTTCTTTGAGCTTTCCTCCAATGTCCTTTAACAGCTCGTCCAAAGCGGCTTTTGTACACATAAAAACGCACCCCCTTCTATTTACTATTATTATATTTTACTTTTGCTGATCTGTCAACAAAAACACTGCCGTCAATCCTGATTATCGCCGCAAAGCGGAGCCAAAAACTGCCCTGTGTACGACCTTTCGCACCTTGCCACCTCTTCGGGCGTTCCCGACGCCACTATCTCGCCGCCCGCGTTGCCGCCCTCGGGTCCAAGGTCTATAATATAGTCCGCGCACTTTATCACATCGAGGTTATGCTCGATTACAACAATTGTATTCCCCGCGTCCACAAGCCTTGAAAGCATCTGTATAAGGCGGTGTACATCGGCGGTATGAAGCCCGGTTGTGGGTTCGTCAAGTATATATATCGTCCTGCCGGTAGGTCTCCTTGAAAGCTCGGTCGCAAGCTTCACCCTCTGAGCCTCGCCGCCGGACAGGGTTGTTGAGGGCTGCCCTATTTTTATATATCCCAAGCCGACCTCCTGCAAAACTTCAAGCTTTCTTTTGAGCTTTGGTATGCTTTCAAAAAATTCTACGCCTTCATCTACCGTCATATCGAGCACATCCGAAATGTTCTTGCCCTTGAACTTTACTTCAAGCGTCTCGCGGTTGTACCTTTTCCCCTTGCAGACCTCGCAGGGAACATACACATCCGGCAAAAAGTGCATTTCAATTTTCAGTATGCCGTCGCCGGAGCAAGCCTCGCACCTTCCTCCGCGCACATTGAAGCTGAACCTCCCCGCCTCGTAGCCGCGCGCCTTCGCGTCGGGTGTAGAGGCAAAAAGCTCGCGTATATCGCTGAACAGCCCCGTGTATGTTGCCGGATTCGAGCGCGGTGTGCGCCCAATCGGCGACTGGTCTATATTTATCACCTTGTCAAGGTTTTCAAGCCCCTCCATGCCTGTATGCTTGCCCGCGACCGTATGCGCGCGGTTGAGCTCGTACGCAAGGCGGTTGTAAAGTATGGAATTTACAAGGGAGCTTTTCCCGCTTCCCGAAACGCCCGTCACGCACACAAATTTGCCGAGCGGTATCGTAACGTCTATATTTTTAAGATTGTTCTCCGCCGCTCCTTTTATTTTAAGGAATTTTCCGTTGCCCTCGCGGCGCGTTTTCGGCACGGGAATCTTCCTTCTTCCCGAAAGGTAGTCCCCTGTAAGGGATTTTTCGCATTTCATTATATCCTCGGCGCTGCCCGCGGCAACTATCTCTCCGCCGTGTACTCCCGCCCTCGGGCCCACGTCCACAATATAGTCCGCCGCGCGTATCGTTTCCTCGTCGTGCTCGACTACTATAAGCGTGTTTCCCATATCTCTCAGGCTGAACAGCGAATCGAGAAGCTTTGAATTGTCCCTCTGATGCAGCCCTATGCTCGGCTCGTCCAAAATATACATAACGCCCACAAGCCCCGAGCCTATCTGCGTCGCAAGGCGTATTCTCTGCGCCTCGCCGCCCGAAAGCGTACCCGACGAGCGCGACAGCGTAAGATATTCAAGCCCCACGTTCCGCAAAAATTCAAGCCGCGCTATTATCTCGCGCAATATCTGAGTACATATTGTTTTCTGCATATCGCTCATTTCATCGGGCAGCTTTTTTATGAACTCTATCTCGTCGGAAATGGGCATATCGCACATTTCAAATATATTCTTGCCGCCCACGGTGACCGCAAGAGTCTCCTTTTTCAGCCTCTTTCCGCCGCACGCGTCGCACGGTATCTCGCGCATCAGGCTTTCGATGTCCGCCTTGACCCATTCCGAATTTGAGCTGTCATATCTGCGCTGAAGATTGTTCACCAAGCCTTCAAATTCAATTTTGCGATGGCGAACCTCGCCGTTTTCGCTTATAAATTCCGCGTCAACCTTTTCGCCCTTTGTACCGTAAAGTATAATCTGAATGACCTCCTTCGGCAGCCTCTTTACGGGGGTGTTGAGGTTAAAGCCGTACTTCTGCGCCAACGCCTTGTACACGGCGTTTGCGATAGAGGTATCCTTGTCCGCCGCTCTCCATCCGCTGACGGCAAAGGCGCCCTCAAGTATGGAAAGCTCGCTGCTTACAAGCACAAGGCGCGGGTCTATTTTCTTTAATACGCCGAGTCCCGAACATACGGGACACGCGCCGAAAGGACTGTTGAAGGAAAATGTTCTCGGAGAAAGCTCGTCGATGCTTATTCCGCAATCAGGGCAAGCGTAATTCTGGGAGAAAAGAATTTCCTCCTCGCCGGCAAGCACTATCACGATTCCCCCCGCCAGATGGAGCGCCAGTTCAAGGGACTGTGTAAGCCTGCTCCTTATTTCCTCCTTTACAGTAAGGCGGTCAATTACTATCTCGATGCTGTGCCGCTTCTGCTTGTCAAGCGCTATATTTTCCGACAGCTCGTACATTATCCCGTCTACGCGCACTCTGACATAGCCGCTCTTTTTAGCGTTTTCAAACACCTTTGCGTGTTCGCCCTTTTTTGCCCTTATGACGGGCGAGAGTACCTGCACCCTTGTTCTCTCGGGCAGGGCAAGTATGCTGTCAACTATCTGATCTATTGTCTGCTTTTCTATTTTCTTTCCGCATTTCGGGCAGTGAGGCACACCGACGCGCGCATAGAGAAGGCGCATATAATCGTAAATTTCCGTCACCGTTCCCACAGTTGAGCGGGGATTTTTGCTCGTTGTCTTCTGGTCGATACATATAGCGGGCGAAAGCCCCTCGATGTAATCGACGTCGGGCTTGTCCATCTGCCCCAAAAACTGGCGGGCATATGACGAAAGCGATTCCACATACCGCCTCTGCCCTTCGGCAAATATAGTATCAAACGCCAGCGACGTCTTGCCCGAACCCGACACACCCGTAAACACTGTGAGCTTGTTTCTCGGTATTTTTACAGTCACATTTTTCAGGTTGTTTTCTCTTGCGCCCTTAACCAAAATATACCCGTTGTCCAAAAATCCTCATCCTTTCGTGACTTCGCGCTTCATCTTGCGTATGCGGTCGCGTATCCTTGCCGCGTCCTCAAATCTCAGCTCATCGGAGGCCTTCTTCATTTCCGCCTTCAGCTTTTCAATCACCTTTTCGTCAGGCTCCGCACTCTCTTCCTGCTTTTCCTCGTGTACGGCGGCAATCGTATCGGCAACAGCTTTCACAATGCCCTTGGGCGTTATGTTGTGCGCCTTGTTGTAGTCATCCTGTATCCTTCGCCGCCGTTCAGTCTCGCCGATGGCGTTTTTCATGGAATCCGTCACGGTATCGGCGTACATTATCACCTCGCCGTTTACGTTCCGCGCCGCGCGGCCTATGGTCTGTATAAGGGAGGTTTCGCTTCTCAAAAAGCCCTCCTTGTCGGCGTCAAGTATCGCCACAAGCGACACCTCCGGCAAATCAAGCCCCTCTCGCAAAAGGTTTATGCCCACAAGCACATCGAACACTCCCAGCCGTAAATCCCTAATTATTTCCATTCGCTCCAACGTTTCAACGTCCGAATGCATATATCGCACCTTTACGCCCATGGAAGAGAGGTAATCTGTCAAATCCTCCGCCATTTTCTTTGTGAGCGTAGTGACGAGAACTCTTTCGTTTTTCTCCGTCCGTTTGAATATTTCACCCAAAAGGTCGTCTATCTGCCCTGTAACGGGCTTAACCGTGACCTTCGGGTCAAGAAGCCCCGTAGGTCTTATAAGCTGCTCCGCCGTATTCGAGCTGTGCTCCTTTTCATATTTGCCCGGCGTTGCGCTGACGAATATTACCTGATTTATTCTTTCCTCAAATTCCGCAAAGGTAAGGGGTCTGTTGTCAAACGCAGACGGCAGGCGGAAGCCGTATTCCACCAAGCTCTCCTTTCTGCTCCTGTCGCCCGCGTACATCGCCCGAACCTGCGGCACCGTAACATGGCTCTCGTCTATGACGAGCAGAAAATCCTTCGGGAAGTAATCAAGCAGCGTATAGGGCGCGCTGCCGGGCTTTCTTCCGCTTATATGCCGCGAATAATTCTCTATTCCCGAGCAGTAGCCGATCTCGCGCATCATCTCGATATCGTAATTCGTCCTCTCTCCCAGCCTCTGCGCTTCAAGAAGCCTGCCCTCGCTGTTGAAATACGCAAGCCTTTCGTCAAGCTCCTTGTATATCGACTCAATCGCCTTTTCGCGCTTCTCCTTTGTTGTGACATAGTGCGACGCGGGATATATTCCCACATGGTCTCTCGTGCCGATTATTTCACCCGTCAGGGTATCTATCTCCGATATCCTGTCAATCTCGTCGCCGAAAAACTCTATCCTTATGGCGTTTTCGCCGCTGTTTGACGGAAAAACCTCCAAAACGTCGCCGTGTACTCTGAACTTTCCGCGCACGAAATTGATGTCGTTTCTCTCGTATTGCATTTCTATAAGGCGCTTTACAATCTCGTCGCGATCCTTTTCCATCCCCGGACGCAGCGAGATTATCATTGTGCTGTAATCCTCAGGGTCGCCCAAGCCGTATATGCAGCTCACCGACGCGACAACAATAATGTCTCTTCGCTCAAAAAGAGCCGTTGTCGCGCTGTGGCGCAGCTTGTCTATCTCTTCGTTCAGCTGCGCGTCCTTTTCTATATATGTGTCGCTGGCGTAAATATATGCCTCCGGCTGATAATAGTCGTAATAGCTTACAAAATACTCCACCGCGTTTTCGGGAAAAAACTCCTTAAACTCGCTGCAAAGCTGCGCCGCAAGTGTTTTATTGTGCGCCAGAACAAGCGTCGGTTTGTTAACCTTTTCAATCACATTGGCAATCGTAAAGGTTTTGCCCGAGCCCGTAACGCCCAAAAGTATCTGTCCTTTATCGCCGTTTATAACGCCGTCTGTGAGGCTCTTTATCGCCTCAGGCTGATCTCCCGACGGCTCATAAGGAGAATGTAATTTGAAATGATCCATGCTGTCTCCTCCGCACCAAAACGCGAACATTTGTTCTTTTATAATATACGCCGAATCAACCGAATTGTCAACACCTATTTCCAGAATAATCACGGGGAAGCCTTCGCCTCCCCGGTTGCTAAAACAATATGTCCGTCCACACGTTTTCTATTATTCGGGCAGACTCCTCCAAAAGCTCCTTGTCCGCCTCTGTAAAACGCCCGACAGTCGGGCTGTCTATGTCAAGGACTCCGACAATATTTCCCTTGTAATGCAGCGGAACCACTATCTCCGAGTTTGACGCGCTGTCGCAGGCAATATGCCCCGGGAAATCATGCACGTCATACACAAGGAGCGTCCTGTCCTCCTTCACAGCCGCACCGCAAACTCCGCGGCCGAAAGGTATTGCCACGCAGGCGCTCTTTCCCTGAAAGGGACCGAGGCGAAGAACTCCGTCCTTCAATATATAAAAGCCTGCCCAGTTTATATCGTCAAGATACTCGTTTAAAAGCGCCGACGCGTTTGACAGCGTAGTTATAAGCCCGTCCTCTTTTACGAGCAGAGCCTTAAGCGCATTGTTCATTTTGCCTCCTCCTTCATTATGTCAAGGGTCGCCTTTACTCCCCGCGCAAGCGGATATTTAGGCTTCCATCCCAATTTTTCCAATTTTTCTCCCGAAAGCACGCCGCGGCTTACGCTGCCCGCGCCCTTTATCTCGCCGAGGTCAAACTCAACCTTTACTCCCGCGTTCCTCGCGATCTCCTCTGCCAGTCCCGCAATCGACACAACGGAAGCGCTGTTCGCAATGTTGTACGCCTCGCCGCTCTTCCCCTTTAACAGCGCGGTAAATATCCCCGACGCCGCGTCAAATACATATGTATATGAGCGCACCGTCTCGCCCGTGCTTTTCAAAACAATATTCCTGCCCTCGCCTGCCATTGCAAAAAACTGCGACGCCGCCCTGCTGTCGCGCTTTAACTGCGTGGGACCGTAAGTGTGGGAAGGGCGTACCGTTACCGTGTCGATACCGTACTGATCCGCATAGCATACCGTAAGGTTTTCCGCCGCTCTCTTTGCCGAGGGATAGCACCCTCTCGGCTCGGCAAAGCTTACAAAGCCCGAATAATCCTCGCGGAACGAGTCCGTTTTTCCGTCGTACTGACCGTACACCTCGCCCGACGACACGAACAAAAACCTCCTGCATCCCTTTTTTCTTGCGTTCTCCAAAAGCCCGTATGCACCGATGAAATTGCTTGTCATTGTCCCCACGGGATCCTCCGCAAACATTTTAGGATCTGCGTTCGACGCCGCGTGTATTATATAGTCAAATTTTCCGTCAGGCTCTTCTCCCAAATTGTATTTCGGATAAAAAAGCCCTTTTTTAGCGGAAAAACGCGCATTGAAGCTTTCGGCGGAGCGCGAAGCGGCATAAACGCTTATGCCGGCGTTTTTTACTTCATTCATCCTTGTAAGAACGTCAACCACGGGCTTTCCCAAAAGCCCCGTCGCGCCCGTCACAAGAACGCTTGCCCCGCAGAGCGGGGAAAAATCCGCGTCCTCAATAATTTCGTCCAGCGCCTCAATATATAGTTTATTATCTTCAAGCATAAAGCCGCCTCACTTTAACCAATTGTCCTTTTCCGCAGCCAAAAGCGCCTTAAATATCTCAATATCGTCCACTGTCGTAAGCTTTATGTTTTTCTCGGAGCCCTTGCAGAAATGCACCGTCTCGCCAAGCTCCACCATAAGCGTACACGAAGCCACAGAGTTTGTTATTCCTTTCTCCAACGCCCGCTTATGGGCGTTTGCCAAATCCCCGAGGTAAAAGCCCTGAGGCGTCTGAGTGCGCTTAAGATTATCCCTCGGATAAGACTTATTCGTCGTTTCTCCGTCTGTCGTTTCGAGCATTGCCTCCTGGCAGGGTACGGTGGTTATAGCGGAGCGGCACTTCTTCGTCTTTTCAATGCAGCCCGTTATTATCTCCTGCGACACCATCGGACGGATTGCGTCATGCACAAGTACGATATCGTCCTCGGAATAGAACCTCGAAAGCTCAAAAATCCCGTTTCTTATGCTGCTCTGCCCGTTTTCGCCGCCCTTTATTATGTGCTTAAGCTTTGCAATACCGAACTGATTGGCATACGCCCGAAGCATTACCTCCCAGCCCTCTATGCACACCACCGCGATAACATCTATATCCTTGTGCTGCTGAAAGCGCTCCATCGTATATACTATGACAGGCTTGTCGCGCACATTAAGAAACTGCTTCGGTATATCCTGCCCCATTCTGTTTCCCACGCCGCCCGCTATTATAAGCGCAATATTCAAGATTCATCCGCCCCCTCTTTATCAATCCTTAAATACTTCCCTGTTTTCTATAATGTATGCCACCCACGACGCAACGGTAAAGAGCGCCGCAAAATATATGGCGCATTTGCCTGCGATAAGCGCTGCGGCGTTTCCGCTTCCGAAGGTAATAAAGCCTATGATAACGGCAAAAAGCTGCACGTTAGTCTTTATCTTGCCCCACAGCGACGCGGCGATGACATTGCCCTTTGACACCGCGACAACCCGCATTCCCGTCACAAAAAACTCTCTCGCAAGTATCACAACAACGCTCCACGCGTTTATAAAACCGAGCTGTAAAAAGCAAAGCAGCGCGCCGAAAACAAGTATCTTGTCTGCAAGAGGATCCATTATCTTTCCGAAGCTTGTCACAAGATTGTATTTTCTCGCAATATATCCGTCAAAAAAGTCGGTTATTGAGGCGACTGCAAAAACGGCAAGCCCTATGTAAAAATGCCCCGTCAGAAGCAGAGCCATTGTAACAGGCACCAAAACTATTCTTATAAGCGTCAGTTTATTGGGTAAATTCATTATTCATCCTCCTCAACCTGTTCTCCGTATAAGTCATACTCGTCACAGTCCACTATTTTCACCTTTACAAACTGCCCCCCGTCAAGCTCTTCAAGGGAGCCGAAATATATCTTCGGGTCAACATCCGCGCTTTCACCGCCGCTTCTCCCGTAATAAAGGTTTTCCTCAAACCCTTCGGTCAGCACCTCAAGGGTTTTCCCTATCATGGCTCGGTTTCTTTCAAGCGAAATCTTCTGCGCAAGCTCCATTACCGCGCACCTTCGTTCTTCCTTTGTTTTGTCGTCTATCTGATTCTTCATCCTCGCGGCGGGAGTACCCTCCTCTTGGGAATAGGCAAATACCCCCACTCTGTCAAACCTTACCTCATTGATAAAATCGAGCAGCTCGCCGAACTCCTCGTCCGTCTCACCCGGGAAGCCCGCAATAATGCTTGTGCGGAGCGTTATTCCCGGTACCTCTGCACGAAGACGCGACACGCGGTCTGTAATTTCCTCTCTCGACGTCCTTCTGCCCATGCGCTTCAGCACGCTGTTGCAGCCGTGCTGAACGGGTATATCAAGGTACTTTACAAGCTTTTCCTCGTTTTTAAATGCCTCCGTTAAGGCGTCGTCTATTTCCTCCGGATAGCAGTAATGCACTCTCACCCATCTGAGCTTTTCTATTGCGCAAAGGGAATGTAAAAGCTCAGGCAGCTTCTTTTCGCCGTAAAGGTCTATACCGTAGCGCGTTGTGTCCTGCGCCACGAGTATGATCTCGCGTACCCCTTCCTCCGCCATTCGTTCAGCCTCTCTCACTATCGACTCCATATCACGGCTGCGATAATGCCCCCGTATGGAGGGAATCGCGCAATATGTACATGAGTTGTCGCAGCCCTCCGCTATCTTTATAAAAGCCGTATAGGGCGGAGTGGTTCTTTCTCTCACCTCGTCGGCGACGGCAAAGTTTATGTCGCCCTTATACTCGCTCTTTCCGTTTTTTAAAGCGTCCTCAATGGCGTCGGCAATATTTTTGTAGCTTCCCGTTCCGACAATTACGTCCACCTCGGGAAGCTCCGTCTTTATTTCCTCGCTGTAACGCTGAGCAAGACAGCCTGCCGCCACAAGCAGCCTGCAATTGCCCTCCTTGTAGCGAGCCATATCGAGTATTGCGTCTATGGATTCCTGCTTGGCGCTGTCGATAAATCCGCAGGTATTCACAACTATTATATCCGCCTCGGACGGGTCGGAAACGGCTGTATAGCCCTTCTCCTTCAATATCCCTATCATGTTTTCGGTGTCGACAAGGTTTTTACTGCATCCGAGCGACACAAACCCCACCTTATTCAAAACAGAAGCCATCGCTTCACACCTCTTCCTCGCTCTCGCCCATTGCGCGTATAATATCACCTACGGAAAAACCGCGCCTCGCAAAATACCCGACTATCCTGTTTTTCACCTTCATATCGGAAAAATCCGCATCGGCAAAGCGCCTTTTCATTTCTGATTTTAAAATTTCATCCTCGTTTTCAAGCGCAAGCATAGCTTCCTCAACGGTTTCGGGAGCTATGCCCTTAAGCCTTAGCTCATTTCTTATCCTTGCCGCCCCGAATCTTTTTATTTCCGAAGCGTCGCGGACAAAATGCGCGGCATAACGCTCGTCGTCAACATAGCCGTACTCCTTGCAAAATTCAACGGCGTCCGCCGCATCTTCCTCGCCGTACCCCTTTTTAAGGAGCTTGTCTGTCAGCTCGCTTTCGCTTCTGTCATGTACGGTTAAAATTTTTACGGCATAATCTCTTGCACTTATCATCACACAAACTCCATAAAAACCAAATTTCCCAAATCAAAACCGCGCTCCGTCAGCATAACGCGCCCGTCCTTCCTTTTAAGAAGCCCTTCCGCAACAAGCTTTTCAACACTTTCGGAAAACTCGCCGCGGTATTCAACGCCTCTGCTCATACGAAGCCCGAGCATAAATTTTTCCTTAAGGCGTTCGTTTTCGTCAATATATTCCCTTTCCCCGCCTCTGCCCTCGCCTCGGATATACGCCTTTATATCGGCAGTGTTTGAAAAGCGGAAGTCATCATAATACGAGGCTGCCGCCGCTCCGAAGCCGAGATAGGGCGCACCCGTCCAATATTTTATGTTGTGACGCGACTCAAAGCCCCTCCTTGCGAAGTTTGATATTTCATACCTATCAAGCCCCACAGTCTTCAGGAAATCCACCGTATAATGATAAATTTCCCTCTCCTCGTCCTCATCGGGCAGGTCGAGCTCCATATCGTGAAAGGGCGTTCCTTCCTCAACTATGAGCGAATATGCGGAAAGATGCTCGGGGGACAGGCTTTTTACCGCCGAAAGTGTGTTTTTTATGCTTTCTGCCGTTTGCTTCGGCGTTGAAAGCATAATGTCCATGCCGATATTCTCAAACCCCGCCTTTCGCGCCGCGCGGAATGCGGCAAATATATCTTTTGCGGAATGTATCCGCCCCAGCTCCTTCAGCTCGTTATCGTTAAAAGACTGCGCGCCGAGGCTGAGCCTGTTCACTCCGCGCTCACGAAGACCGCAAAGGAGCCTTTCGTCCACTGTGCCGGGGTTCGCCTCAACAGTGAACTCGGTATTTTTGTCAAGCTCAAAGGCGGCGTTTACCGCATCTATAACGTTATACAATTTCTCCCCGAGGACAGTCGGCGTTCCTCCGCCGATAAAAACGCTGTCGCATTTTAAACCCCTGCGCTCATTTATTTCGCTTATCAGCGCCGCTATATAGCCGTCGTAAAGCGTGCTGTCCGCCACCGAGCAAAAATCGCAATACAGGCACTTTCTCACGCAAAAGGGAATGTGTATATATACTCCGCAATCAGTCATCGTCAAGCTTAAGCACCGCCATGAATGCCTCCTGCGGCACCTCAACGCTGCCCAGGGTACGCATTCTCTTTTTGCCTTCCTTCTGTTTTTCAAGAAGCTTCTTTTTGCGGGTTATATCGCCGCCGTAGCACTTTGCGAGAACGTCCTTTCGCAGAGCCTTAACGGTTTCTCTCGCAATTATCTTGCCGCCGACCGCGGCTTGGATCGGTATTTCAAAAAGCTGGCGCGGGATTGAAGCTTTAAGCTTCTCCGCAATTTTACGGCCTCTGGTGTAGGCGCTCGATTCATGCACTATAAACGAAAGCGCGTCCACCGGTTCGCCGTTAAGCAGAATGTCAAGCTTTACAAGGGAGCTTCTCGCATAACCCTTTATTTCATAGTCAAAGGACGCATAACCTCGGCTGCGGCTCTTTAACGCGTCAAAAAAGTCGTAAATTATCTCGTTAAGAGGCAGCTCGTAACGGAGGTCGGCTCTCCCTTCGTCGATATATTCCATGCCGATATACGTTCCGCGCCTGTCCTGACAAAGCTTCATTATGGAGCCCACATATTCCGACGGAACAAAAATATGAGCATCGACTATCGGCTCCTCTATGTGATCCGTTTCGGAAGCGGGCGGAAGATTTGTCGGATTCGATATCATAAGCTCCTCGCCTGCGGTTGTATAGACCTTATACACAACGCTGGGAGCGGTGGTCACAAGGTCAAGGTTAAATTCTCTCTCAAGCCTCTCCTGAATTATTTCCATATGCAAAAGCCCCAAGAAGCCGCAGCGGAAGCCGAAGCCCAACGCAACGCTCGTTTCGGGTTCAAAGAGAAGCGACGCGT
Organism: uncultured Oscillospiraceae bacterium; assembly: GCA_964537125.1. GTDB lineage: Bacteria > Bacillota > Clostridia > UMGS1883 > UMGS1883 > CAZIBK01. The sequence continues at coordinate 6,349 of CAZIBK010000013.1, read as the reverse complement.
CGTTAAGCTGCAGCTTTTCAAGCGCCTCGCGCAAATCACCGTACTTTGCGCCGTCCGCCGGATATATTCCGCAAAACACCATCGGGTTTACCTTTCTGTAGCCCGCAAGCGGCTCGGCGGCGGGATTGTCGGCACAAGTGACGGTGTCGCCCACTCTGGTGTCCCGCACATTTTTTATGCTCGCCGCAATATAACCGACCTCTCCCGCGGATATTTTCTGTGCGGGAAGGGTACCCGAGGGCAGAAGATAGCCCGTCTCTACAACCTCAAACTCCTTTTCCGTAGCCATAAAGCGAATCTTCATTCCGGGCGCAATATACCCGTCCATAACTCTGACATAAACAATAACGCCCTTATATGCGTCATAATACGAATCGAATATCAAAGCCTTTGTCGGCGCGTCCTCGTCTCCCGACGGAGCGGGGACATTCTTTACCACGTCCTCAAGCACGCTTTCAACATTCAGCCCCGTTTTCGCGCTTATCCTCGGCGCGTCCTCGGCAGGAATTCCTATTATATCCTCTATTTCGCGTATAACGTGTTCGGGTCTTGCCGAGGGAAGGTCTATCTTATTTATGACGGGCAATATTTCAAGATTGTGGTCAAGAGCAAGATATGTGTTTGCCAGCGTCTGCGCCTCTATTCCCTGAGCCGCGTCAACCACCAGGAGCGCGCCCTCGCACGCCGCAAGGGAACGCGATACCTCATAGTTAAAGTCAACATGCCCGGGAGTATCTATAAGATTCAACACATATGTCTTTCCGTCTTTTGCCTTGTAATTCAGGCGCACGGCTCTCGCCTTTATCGTTATGCCGCGCTCGCGTTCAAGCTCCATATTGTCAAGAAGCTGTTCCTCCATGTCCCTCTCCTCAACAACTCCCGTAAGCTCCAAAATTCTGTCCGCAAGCGTGCTTTTGCCGTGATCTATATGTGCAATAATGCAGAAATTGCGTATATTTTCCCGATTGCCGGAAGCCATCAGGCTTCATCCCCTTTCCAAACGTCGTTCTTATCCTCTCCGCGCATAAACGCCGATATATTCTCAGCCACCGTTTCCACGCAGCGCACCCGCGCCTCAACCGAACCCCACGCTATATGCGGAGAAAATACAAACCTATCCGGGCGCTTCAGGTGCATAAACGGGTCATCCTCTTCGGGCGGCTCCGTCGGGTACACATCTATCGCCGCGCCTGAAATAACGCCTTGGTCTACCGCCTCCGCCAGAGCCTTTGAATCAATTATCGCGCCTCTCCCCACATTTACGAGAAAGGCTGTTTTCTTCATTCTTTTTAAAGCTTCGCGATTTATGAGGTTTTCTGTTTTTTCATTTAACGGGGAATGTATGGATATAATATCGCTTTCCGCCAAAAGCTCGTCAAACGGCACGCACTCGTATTCCTCCTTGCGCGGAGAGCCCGAAACCGGAGCGTATATCACCCTTGCGCCGAATGCTTCCGCCGCCTTTGCCACCGAGCGGCCTATATTTCCCATGCCGATTATTCCCCATGTCTTTCCGCATATTTCCTCAAAGCTTCTGCCGAGATGATTTGCCGTGCCGCTTTTTGTATAAGCGCCGCTTTTCACAAAATTGTCGTAATAGCCGATTGATTCCATAAGGGAAAGAAGCAGCGCAAACGTATGCTGACACACGCTTTCGGTGCAGTAGCCAGGAATATTTCGGACTTTTATATTATGCTCCCTGCAATAATCTATGTCCACATTGTTGTAGCCCGTTGCGCAAAGGCATATGAGCTTTAACCTCCCGCACCCTTCAAGCGATGAGCGGTTAAGTATCTTTTTATTTGTGACGCATACATCCGCGTCGCGCAGCGCGGCGTTTATCCTGCCGTTTTCTATGTTATCAAATACAACACATTCTCCAAGCGCTTCAATCGGCGCAAGAGATATGTCCTCACCGAGCGTCTTTCTGTCCAAAACAGCTATCTTCAAAGCGGATTTCCCCTTTATCAGTCCTCAATCTCACGAAGCTCCTTTTCGGAAATTTCCGAGTCTTCATCTCTCTGCTTCTTTCCGTCGCGTATAATCTTTATATCGCTTACGTCGTATTCCTCCACATCGCCCGCTTCTCCGTTGAGAAGAACCTTTACCTTTTCCTTTAGCAGCGATACCGAAACTACGCTTCCCTTGCCGTTCGGCGTTGAAACAATTGCCCCTGCTCTGGGCATAATTTTGAGAAGCTCCTCATAGCAGTCCTGCTCATACTTCAGGCAGCACATGAGCCTTCCGCAGTTGCCCGATATTTTCGCCGGATTAAGGCTGAGTCCCTGCTCCTTTGCCATCTTTATGGAGACGGGCTGAAAATCGTCAAGGTACTGTACGCAGCAAAGATTTCTTCCGCACACTCCCAAGCCCCCGAGCATCCTTGCTTCATCGCGCACACCTATCTGCCGCAGCTCTATCCTCGTTCTGAAAACTCCCGCAAGATCCTTTACAAGCTCTCTGAAATCCACTCTCTTATCGGACGTAAAATAGAAAAGTATTTTATTGCAGTCAAATGTATATTCAACATCCACAAGCTTCATGTCAAGCTTATGCTTTTCTATTTTTTCCTCGCATATCTTAAACGCTTCCTGCTGCTTGCGCTGATTTTCCTCAAGCTTTTCGGCGTCCTCCGCAGTGGCGATTCTGATTATGGGCTTTAAGGGCGGAACGATTTCGCTGTCCTCAACGCTCTTAATACCCATCGAAACACGGCCGTACTCAATTCCGCGGGCAGTTTCGACTATCACATTATCGCCCACCTCGGGATTTGTTCCGTTTGGCGAAAAATAATACGTCTTTCCGACTCTTTTGAATTTAACTCCTATTACCTGTTCCATGTATTTCCTCCCAACAATTTATAAGCATATCTGTTATCCATAAGTCATACTTCATATATGCATTAAGACCTGATTTCACATCTGCCGCCATGACTGCGGCATTTCTTGCCGCGGCGGCTCTGACCTTTGACGCAAAGAGCGATATTTCCTCCCTGTAATCGGAATTTATCATCTCTCCTCCGCTTTTTATGACAGCCACATCGCGGAAGAAGCCTATAAAAATATCGAAATAAACCTCCGCATCGTCGGGCGCTTTCCGCCCGGTCGCTCCGAATGCCTCGATAACGTTATATATCGACATTTTATCGTCCGTCAAGGTGCAGAGCGCTTTTATGAGCTTGTCTCTCTTTTCAAAGAAATCCTCGCTTTCCATAATTTCCTCCGCCCGCCCGGGAAGCCCCGAGCTGTACAGCGCCGCAAAATGCGCCCTTTCGTCCGATACACGATATTTTTCCCTTATAAAGCGCTCCATCCTGTCTGCGGGAAACGGTTCAAAAAGAATACGCGTCCCGCGCGAAAGAATCGTCTGTAAAAGCTTCTGCGCGGAGGTCGTTATAAGTATTATAACGGCATACTCGGGCGGCTCCTCAAAGCTTTTCAAAAGCGCGTTCTGAGAATTGCCGTTCATTTCGTCGGCGTTTTCTATGATAAATATCTTTCTGTCGGATATCATCGGCTTTACAAAAAGCTCGTCGTTCATATCCCTTATTTTATCCACTTTTACCGGCGAGTCGTCTATGAAAAACACATCGGGATGTGTTCCCGCACGCATCATACTGCATGAAGGACACGCTCCGCAGGGCTTCTCTGCGCCCGTGCAGAGCACGGCTTCGGCAAATATGCGCGCGGCAGTCTTTTTTCCGATGCCCTGCGCGCCCTCAAAAATATACCCCTGACGAACGGTATTCATTTTTACATCATTTTTCAGAAGCTCGAGAGCCTTCTGCCCTTCAATAAAATGCTCCGCCACTTTTTCTTTCCTCTCTGTACTCTATTCAATTGATTATACTATATCATTCATCAAAAATCAAGCAATAAGATTTATCAATCTGCGGTATTTCCGCACCTTTGGCTAAAAGCTCGCTCATTTGCTCCGCCGCCTCATGCGTTATAATCTCTCCCGGAAGCACCTGATACACTCCCGGCGGATATACCGCAAGCCCTTCGGCGGATATTTTTCCCTCCGCCTCACCGAGAGGCACCCTCCTCTTTTTTGCAAAAAAAGCCTGCCTCGGAAGATATACGCTTTTTGTTTTCACGGGGGCAAATTTAAGCGGCGCGGAGGGCTCAAGCCCTAAATGCTCTGTTGCATACGAAAGCTTTTCTATCTCCTCTCCCGTGTGCAAAGTGTTCAATATGGCAATCACGCCCCCTCCGTAGGAACATTCCACTGAAATTTTAAAATCTCTTCTAAGCTTTTCCGCCGCCTCAAAAGGATTGCCGTCAATACGGGCATTTATTCGTGTAAAGTCTTTGTACTTTACACCTTTTTTCGACGATACGGCTTGTTCCGGAAAAAACCTTGACACGTTATCAAAAAGCCTTTCCCAAGCCTCTTTTTCCCTGCTTTCGCAAAAGGATACCGCATATTCTGCGGATGAGATCAATAAATAGCTCGGAGACGAGGACTGCACCGTCCTCAGAGCGGTCTCCAAGCGTTCATAGCGTTTATTCGTTAAAAGAATCGCGCTTTGCGTGAGCGAGGGCAGTGTTTTATGCAAGCTGAGGCACACCGCATCCGCCCCCAACGAAATAAGGCTCGGCGGAAGCTTTTCAAAAAAGCCGTAATGCGCGCCGTGGGCTCCGTCAACAAGAAGCTTCATCCCGTACCTGTGCGCAATACGGGCAATCTCGCCCACATCGCTCATAAATCCGAAGTAATTCGGAGCGGTTATATACACAGCCTTAGCATCGGGATTCTCAAGTATCGCCTTCTCAACGCTTTCGGGGCTTACTCCGCTCCACATAACTCCGTCCTCTATCGTATCCGGACTCACCCATACCGGGACCGCCCCCGTAAGGGCGAGCGCGGAAATAAAGCTTTTATGCGAAAACCTGTCCGCAATCACCTTATCTCCGTCGGACAGAAATCCGAGAGCCATTGCCAGCACCCCGCCCGTAGAGCCGTTCACCATGTAATACGCCCTTTCCGCGCCGAAAACACGCGCCGCGTTTTCCTGAGAGCGCATTATAACGCCCCTCGGCGCATGAAGGTCGTCTGTTTCGGGAAGCTCGGTCACATCTATCTCGGGCGACGGCGAAAAGCCCTCAAAGCCTCTGCCTCTCAAATGCCCGGGCATATGAAATTGTATCTGACCTTTAAACCGCTCGTCATTAAGCGCCTCGTAAATAGGTCTCATGAGCATCTCACCTCTTTACGTCATATTATGTACTTGCCGAACGGGAACAAATCAATCACGGCAGAGATTAAAAAGCTTGCCGCAAATACGGCTGCCGCCTCTATCGGGATTCCCAAACAAGGCAGATCCGGCAATATTTCCAATCCCTTTCCTGATACAAAATTTATTATCATCTCGTGTACAAGATACACTCCGAAGGTATATTTTGACCAATGCGCAATATTCGACAGCGTCCTCGGCTTAAATTTTTTATTTTTCAGGGCATATTTGAAAAACATCAGCACGCCGAACGCCATAAGATACGCCGAAAGGCTCTTAAAGCTCATAAATTCATCGTTCAGCCTTCCGCTCTCCCGCGAGGAATAGACGGTCATTATGAGCATATATGCGTATGCCGCAATTGCCGCAATATATACGCCTATGCGGAAAGTCTTTTTATGCTCAAAGCTGTCTATATACCATCCCGCGACGAAAAGTCCCACATATCCCGCCGCGTAGCATATTTCAAACTTGTCAATATAACCGATAATCGGCTCAAATATTTCAAAGCTTGACAGTGTTTTCGGGATAAACGTGAGTATCAGATTGAGTATGAGAAAATATTCCGCTTCGCGCTTTGTCATGGAATCAGTCATGCGCTTTATAAAGGGCAATACGATATAAAGCCCTATTATTATAAACATAAACCATAAATGCATCGCCCCGTTGGGCGTGTTTTTAAGCGCTGTAAGGAATATTTCCGCCTTCAGCCCCTTTGTTATGTACGCGGAATAGAGGTTGTACAAATACGACCAGAAAATAAATGCGGTCACAAGCCTAAGAATATTTTTCTTCCACAGCCTTTTAATATCTATTCTTTTTTCCTTTTTCAAAAACAGCATTCCGCTCATCATAATAAAAAGCGGTACCGACCATCTGGCAAAGGCGTCAAACAACGCGGCCCAAAAAAATTTTGAAGAATACACATCGCCCGTTACGGCTCTTATCCCTGACGTATGCAGCAAAACCACCGTAAAAGCCGCCGCTATACGCGCAATATCGGCATATGCCACTCTGACAGTCTTTTCTCTCATCCGATCACCCCTTTGTATTTTGATTATATGATATTTTCTCCGTTTTCGCAAGTGTATTACACATATTCCGAATAAA